>NZ_JBFODQ010000001.1:0-9898 GCF_040908355.1 Aeromonas sp. R2-2
TCTCCCTGCTCGTGATAGCGGCGCGCCAGTACGGCGCAGACCATCAGCTGGATCTGGTGGAAGATCATCAGCGGCAACACCATCACCCCGACGCTGGCGGCGGGGAACATGACGTTTGCCATCGGCACCCCGTTGGCGAGGCTCTTCTTGGATCCGCAGAAGACGATGGTGATCTCGTCCGCCTTGTCGAAACCGAGACGACGGCTGATCCAGACGTTCCAGCAGAGCACCAGCGCCAGCAAGACGCAGCTCAGCAACACGATACTGACCAGGTCGTACCAACCGACCTGGTGCCAAATTCCCTGCACCACCGCCTCGCTGAAGGCGACATAGACCACCAGCAGGATGGAGCTCTGATCCAGCTTGCCGATGAGCGGCCGGTGACTATCGACCCAGCGGCCAATGAGCGGACGCGACAGGTGGCCCACCACAAAAGGCAGCATCAGCTGCATCATGATGGACTGGATGGAGTGCCAGGTGTCGATCCCCTCCCCCTGCACGTGGATCATCATCCCCACCAGCACCGGCGAGAGGAAGATGCCGAGGATGCTGGAGGCCGAGGCGCTGCACACCGCCGCCGACACATTGCCCCCTGCCATCGAGGTAAAGGCGATAGCCGACTGCACGGTGGCTGGCAAAGCGCAGAGATAGAGGAAGCCGAGGTAGATGGCCGGGCTCAGCCAGCTCGGCACCAGCGGGGTGAGCAGCAGCCCGAGCAGCGGAAACAGCACGAAGGTGCTGAGCATCACCACCAGATGAAGCCGCCAGTGGCCGAGGCCCGCCAGCAGGTTCTGGCGCGACAACTTGGCGCCATGCATGAAGAACAAGAGCGCCACCGCCAGCTTGGTCAGCAGACCGAACCAGACAGCCACCTGCCCCTCGCAGGGAAAGAGGGAGGCCAGGGTGACCACCGCAATCAGCACAACAGTAAAGGGATCCAGACGCACGAAAGGTCTCCATCAGAAAGGCATCCTGCTGCAGTGGCGGCAGTCAGGACTGGGGAAGACAAGAAACAGAGCGGGAGATGTCTGGCACCTCCCGCTAAAACGAACCTCCAGCTTACCCCGATAACGAAGAGGCGCAAAGTTGAGCGGCGAATAATTGTTCATCAATGCTTAACGCCTTCGCCATATCGAGTAGCAAAAGTTGACGATAAACCGGCCCTGACAGCTCCCAAACGGCTAAAAATGGATAAAAAAACGGGCGACCAAGGCCGCCCGTTCCGCTTTTTCACCCAGCCGATCAGCGCTGGCTGGCCAGCTTGCCGCTGCCGCCTTTCTTCTCATTGCCGGCGAGCTTGCGGGCCTGCCGCTTCTCGAAGCGGGAGATCCACCAGTAGGCCAGCGCCGAGAAGACCGCGGTCATAAAGACGTTGATGAAGAAGGCGCGCACCAGATCCACCCCGGCCGGGAAGGCGGAGGCGCTCATGCTCACCACGAAGATGGCGATCAGCACCGACACCACGCCCATCCCGAAGGTGCGCGACCCCATGCGGAAGTCACGGGGGGTGTCGTCATGTTTCCAGCGGAACACGAAGTAGGCCACCATGATGAAGATCGGCGGCAGCATGGCGGTGCCGGCAGTGAGGTTGATGGCGGTGTTCATCATCTGCTGCACCGACTCGGAGCCGAAGCCGTTGACCACCAGCATCGCGAACACGAAGACAAACTGCCACCAGGCGGCGCGCACCGGCACGCCGTGCTCGTTGAGCTGGGTGGTCTTCTCGCCGTAAACCCCCTGCGGGATCTCGGAGAAGTGGATCTTCACCGGCGCCGAGGTCCACATCATCATGGAGCCGAACATGGCGATGAACAGCACCACGCCGACGAAGCGGCCCACCAGCGCCTCGGAGAGCCCGAAGTACTGGGCCATGCCGGTGAAGATCTCCACCATGCCACCGGCATAGGTGAGGCTCTCGCGCGGTACGAACACGTTCACCAGCAGGGAACCGACCGCATACATGGCACCGATGACGATACCGGCACTGATGATCACCTTGATAAAGGACTTCTGGCCGCCCTTCACGTCATTGAGGTAGGCCGCAGCGGTCTCGGCACCGCCCGCCGCCTGGAAGATCCAGCACATGATGCCCAGCGTCGCCCAGTTGACGGTGGGAGTCATCGCCTCCAGCGTGATGGGCTGGGCCGGCACATGATCGCCACTCAAAGCCATCAGGGCACCCAGCACATAGATGGCGAACAGGGCAAACACCCCGTAGGCCACGATCTCCGCAATCTTGCCGAGCCAGCTCGCCCCCTTGGTGGAGATATGGGTCGCCGCCGCAAACAGCACGATGGAGATGATCGAAGTGACCATGGGCGAGAAGCTGTACTCATAGCCCAGCATGGCGTAGGAGGCGTAGGCGATGACGTTGGGCAGCAGGGAGACGAACCAGAACAGGTTCACGAACCAGTAGAGAAACGAGCCCAGATAGGCCATCCGGGTGCCGAGCGGTTTTTTCAGCCAGTCGTACATCCCCGACTCGGAGTTTTTATTGGCCGAAACGAACTCGGCGATGATAAAAACGAACGGAATGAAGTAGACGATGGTCGCCAGCAGGAAGATGGGGGCGGAGCTGAGCCCCAGCTCGATGTTGTTATTGACGATGTTGCGCACGTTGAACACGGCGGCAAAGGTCATCGACAACAGGGCAAACTTGCCTATGGTGCCGCGTACGGATTCAGACATGGTGTCCTCCAGTGGACTCGCGCTCCCTGCGGGTAACGCTGTGACTCTGTGATGTGTTCGGCAAGGGTCTGTCGGCCCCGCACTTTACTCTCTTGTTATGATCGGGCCGCGTGGACGGCCTCGTTGGTGAACCGGTGCAATCTCACCGCACCGGCTCGCAATCCCGTTCAGACGATCGGGGTGCCCGGCGCCATCGGCACCCGCGGTTGCAACAGCACGCTCTGGCTCTCGTCCGGGGTCTCGGCGCAGAGCAACATGCACTCGGATCGCTCGCCGCGCATCCTGGTGGGCTTGAGGTTGGTCAGCACCACCACCTCGCTGCCCATCAGCTCCTCTTCGCTGTAGTAAGGCACCAGACTGGTGACGGTCTGCAGCGGCCGCTCGCCACCCACGTCGATCTGGACGATGTAGAGTTTGTCGGCCCCGGGGTGACGCACCACCTCCAGTACCTTGCCCACCTTCATCTCGACCCGTTTGAATTCGGCAAACTCGATCGTCTCGCTCATGCTCTTTTCCTTTTCTGGTTCAACGGTTTGCGGGTGGCCAACGGCCACCCGGTTTGATTGGGATTCAATACAGTGGCTATGGCGTCTGCATGGCAACCTGCGCCGTCGGCTGGGCCTCTTTGGCACGCGCTTCGGCACTGAGAGAGGCCTCGTATCTGTTGTATTTCCACCAGGCGAAGCCGAGGAAGATCACGATCCCGCCGACGTTGTAGAAGATGATGGTCATGATGTCGGCGCCGGTCGGGAAGGTGGAGGCGAGGAAGCCCACCGAGAAGATGGCGATCAGCACCGAGACCACGGCGATGCCGGTGGTGCGCGAACCCATCCTGAAATCCCGCGGCAGGTGGTCGAGCTTTAGCCGTAGATTGAGGTAGGCCAGCATGATGAACAGCGGCGGCAGCATGGAGGCGGCGGCGGTCATGTTGATGACGGTGTTCATCAGATCCTGCGCGGTGTTGGAGCCCAGGGTCGGGATCACCATCAGCGGCAGCACGATGAGGTACTGGATCCAGGCAGCGCGGGCGGGTACGCCGTTCTCGTTCAGCTCGACGGTTTTCTTGCCGAAGATGCCGGCCGGGATCTCGGAGAAGAAGATCTTCACCGGGGTCGCTGTCCACATCAGCAGGGAGCCGAACATGGCGGTGAAGGAGACCAGCCCGACGAAGCGGTTCATCAGGATCTCCGGCAGGCCGAAGTAAGCCGCCAGCCCTTCAAACACCTGCACCGAGCCGCCGGTATATTTCAGGGTGTCGCTGTGGACGAACACGTTGATCAACAGCGAGGCGATGGAGTAGAGCACCCCGATAAAGATCCCGGCGATGATGATCACCTTCACGAATGACTTGGAGCCGCCTTTCACGTCATTGACGTAGACCGCCACCGACTCGGCGCCACCGGCTGCCATAAAGATCCAGGTAGTGATGCCGAGGAAGGCCCAGCTGAAGTCGGGGACCATGGCCTCTACCGTGATGGGGTCAGCCGGTTGCACACCGCCCACCAGTGCCGCACCTGCCAGCAGTATGTAGGAGAGGGTCAGCAGCAGCATCAGGGACGAGGTCACCGAGGTGATGGGGCCGAGCATCTTGGCGCCGTTGGTGGAGACGTAGGTGGCAAAGGCGAACAGCACCATGCTCAATGCCGTGGTCGCCACCGGAGTGAGAATGTACTCGTAGCCGAGGAAGGCATAGGAGGCGTAGGCGATGACCCGCGGCAGTAGCGAGGTGAAGAAGAAGAGGTTCACGAACCAGTAGGTGTAGGCGGAGATGAAGGCCCAGCGACCGCCGAGGGAGCTCTTCACCCAGGCGTAAACCCCCGCTTCGGAGTTTTTGTTCAGTGACACAAATTCCGCAATGATCAGGCAGAACGGAATGAAGTAGAAAATGGTGGCCAGAAAGAACATAGGGGCCGAGGCCAGACCGATTTCGATGTTGTTGTTGATGACGTTGTTGAAGCTGAATACCGCCGCGAAGGTGAGCGACAGCAGACCAAACTTGCCTATCGTATTGCGTTTGGAATCAGACATGGTGCATCTCCAGACCTGTAGTTATCTAGCGAAAGAGCGGGGCATGGGTTGTAGGGTGAGCCCCGCCCTTCCGGCTTTTATCAGTGCAGAACCGGCGGCTTGTTATTTGTTCTTGAAGTAGCCGCCTTCGACGGTGACCTTGATGATCACCTTGCGCACCGGGCTGTCGCCGACGAATCGGTAGGCCTCGTCGTTCTCGAAGATCACCACCTGACCATTGCCGACCTGCTGGCGCTCACGCACCTCGCCGGCCAGCCACTCGCGGTCTGTGGTGTCGTCATAGGCCTGCTCGACCCGCAGCTCGCTCTTGGCTGCCCACTCCACCGTCTCTTCCCCTTCCAGGTAGTAGTGAACGTCGAAGTAACGGCGCTGCCCCTCGAACGTTGAGGTGGCCGGGCTGGCCCCCTCCTGCAAGCGGTAGGTGAGGGAGTCACCGATGGAGTGGCAGATGCCGGGCTTGAGGTTCGGCAGGTTGTTGATGGCCTCCACGCAGCGGCCCCACTTCTTGCCCTCCCGGTAGATGTTTTTGAACAGGGTCAGGTTGTCCAGGGTGATCATGCGAGGTTCCTCCCGCCGTTGATGGTGAGATCGAGCCCGGCCAGCGCAGCCGGATTGAGGTTGCCACGGGCGATGGGCAGCAGGGTCAGGCCGAAGCTGAATGGCTCGAAGCGCACCCGCCAGGAGTCCAGCACCTCGGAGCCCCAGGAGTTGGAGCCGAGCCCCAGTACCTTGTGATCCAGATTGAGGGTGAGATAACCGCTCGGTTCCAGCTCGTTGATGTGCTGCGCCGCGTGGATATGCTCCCAGCTGTAGGGCCAGACGCTGAGGTTGATGGGGGCATCTGGCCGCACGTAGAGACCCGCGCCGTGGCGGTTGGTCAGAGTCGCCCAACGCACCTGCTGGCGGTTGCCGTTGTCCTGCGGGAAGGGGTAGTGCTCCCACATCTCGCTGACTGTGCTCTGGAAGCTGTCGATCCAGTTGCTCTGGCGGCTGTCCTGATAGTTTTCGCCCGGCCCCATGCCGTAGTAGTGCACCCGGTCGAGATCCTGACGAATGCCCAGCTCGAAGCCGATCTTGGGGATGATGTCGTCATAACCGCCGTAGGGCTGACCGGACAGTGCCACATGCAGCTGGCCGTTCGGGCTCAGGGTGTAGACGTAGCGGCAGCGCATGCCGAAGTCGAACACCGGCGGCGCGATCAGGCTCTCGACCGTCACCTCGACCGCCTCGCCCAGCTGACGCCAGCTCAGAGTGCGGAAGTGCTCCTGCATGATCTGCAGGTGGTTGGGGTGCCACAGGCTCTCGTACTCCTGCTTGTGGTTGTCAATCATCGGCTTGAAGAAGGTGAGGCGCGGCGAGCGCTCAATCAGCTCGATACCATCCTGCTGCCAGCTCACCAGCTTGCCGTCGAGGCGCGAGAAGCGCAGGGCAAAGCCGCTGCCGCTCAAGGTCAGGTCGAGGCGCTCGTCGGCGATATGCAACGGAGTGGCGTTGGGGTTGGCAAAGGGTCGCAGCTGGCGAGTCGACTCTTTCAGCTGGAACTGGTACTGGCCCAGCTCGTGCTCCGCCGCGCTGTAACGGGTGGCACTGGCCTTGATGACCCGCAGCTGGACGAAGGTTTCCCGCCCATCAAGCGTGGGCAATTCGAGTTGCAGCTCTGTGATGGCACCGGGAGCCACCCCTTCCAGCCGGATTTGCTGACTGGCCAGCAGCTCGCCCTCGGCCTTCACTTCAACCAGCAGGCGGATGTCGTCGAGAGTGGAGAACCAGTAGCGGTTTTCCACCGCCAGCTTGCCGCTCGCCAGATCCAGCGCGCGCACCTTGACCGGGCAGATCACCTGCTTGTATTCGCGCAGGCCAGGCCCAGGGGTCTGATCCGGATAGATGAGGCCATCCATGCAGAAGTTGTAGTTGTTGGGGTAGTCGCCGTAGTCGCCGCCGTACTTGTAGACGGGGCGGCCCTGCTCGTCCTGATCCAGAATGCCGTGATCGCACCACTCCCAGATGTAGTGGCCCTGAATGTGGGGATGACGGTCGAACACCTGCTGGTATTCACTCAGGCCACCCGGGCCGTTGCCCATGGCGTGGGCGTATTCGCAGAGGATGCGCGGCTTCGCCATCGGAAACTCGCCGAAGCAGTTCATCTGGGAGACGCGCGAATACATGGTGCTCACCACATCCACCACCTCGGCATCGCGATCCTCTTCGTAATGCACCAGCCGGGTCGGGTCGATCGCCTTGCAGCGCTGGTACATGGCTCTGATGTTGCAGCCGTAACCGGACTCGTTGCCGAGCGACCAGATGATGATGGAGGGGTGGTTCTTCTGGGCATGCACGTGGCGCTCGATGCGATCCACGAACACCGGCTCCCAGAAGGGGTCGTCGGTGATGCGGCTGAGATCGCCGACGTTGGCAAAACCGTGGGTCTCCACGTCGGTCTCCGCCATCACGAACAGGCCGTACTGGTCACACAGCTCGTAGAAGCGCGGGTCGTTCGGGTAGTGGGCAGTGCGCACCGAGTTGAGGTTGTGCTGCTTCATGAGCACGATATCGCGCTCCACCCGATCCATGCCGACCGCGCGGCTCTTGAGGTGGTCGTTGTCGTGGCGATTCACCCCGTGCAGCTTGAGGTAGTGGCCGTTGACGTAGAAGAGGCCATCCTTGACCTGGATTTCACGCACCCCGACCCGCTGCGGGATCACCTCCAGCAGCTCACCCTGACCGTTGTAGAGGGAGAGTTGCAGCTGGTAGAGGTAAGGGTCTTCGGCGCTCCACAGATGGGGGTTGGCCAGATCCAGCGTGAAGCGGCAATCACACTTGCCATCGATGGCGAGATGGTCGAGCGAGCCGCTGGCGATCTCACTGCCCTGATCCAGAAGTGACCAGACCAGACGGTGATCACGGGCGGGCACACCAAGATTTTCCAACTGGATATCGCAGCTCAGGGTGGCGCTTTGATTGTCATCGGCCAGCGCGGTGCGGATAAAGAAGTCCTGCACATGGGCGACCGGTTTGCCCACCAAGTAGACGTCGCGGAAGATCCCCGCCATCCACCACATGTCCTGATCTTCGATATAGGTGGAGTCGGCCCACTGCATCACCCGCACTGACAGCAGGTTCTCGCCAACCTTGGCGTAGGCACTGATATCGAACTCGGCGGTGAGACGGCTCCCCTTGCTGAAGCCGACATAGTGGCCGTTCACATAGACCTCGAAGTAAGTCTCCACTCCGTCAAACTTGATGATCACCTGCTCGCCGTCCCAGGCCGGGCTCAGCGTGAAGCTGCGCTGATAGGCGCCGGTGGGGTTGTTGGTCGGCACGAAGGGCACGTCGATGGGGAAGGGAAAACCTTCGTCGGTGTACTGCAGCTGACCATGTCCTTCCATCTGCCACATGTTGGGCACGGTGATCTGGCACCACTCGCTCATGGGGCTGTGATAGAAGGCCTCCGGCACCTGCAGGGGGTGGTCGAAGTAGTGGAACTGCCACTGGCCGCCAAGGCTCAGAAAACGGCGGCTCAGCTCGCGCTGCATGGTGGCCGCCAGCGCGTGGTCGGCATAAGAGAAGAAGTAGGCGCGCGGGGCCAGCCTGTTTTCACCAACGAATTGGACGTTTTCCCAGTTATTCACATGTCCTCCCGGAACAAGGCAACTTTGACTGGGTAAACTCTAGATAAACATTTACTAAATATCAGCTTTGGATTGGTAAAGTTTTAACCTGATTACAATGAACAGATGGTTTTGTGAGCGAGATCAGAAGCGGGAGATAAAGGAGGGCAAGATATGGATGAGTGGCATGGATGTTGATAGTAGCTAGCTGATCTGCAATAAAATCAACTATAAAACAATATGATATGAAGTTATTGGATGATATGGGAAAGAGGTTTGCTTGGGAGAGGTGTCGCACCACCGCATGATGGCGCGACTAAAAAGCAGAATGTTTTACTAAAATCAGCGGGTGGTGCCGCGCAGGGTCAACTTGCTCGGTACCAGCACCCGGAGTGGAATATCCCGCTCGTCACGCAGCCGTTCGACCAGCAGATTGACCCCCTGGGAGCCCATCAACTCGGAGTGGATCCGCACCGTGGAGAGTGGCGGGAAGGTGAACTTGGCGGTCGGAATATCGTTGACGCTGATAAGCTCGATCTGCTGGGGAATCGCCAGTCCCTTCTCATGAATGGCACGCAGCACACCGATGGCGATGGAGTCGGAGGCGACGAACAGCGCCTTGGGCCAATCCCCTGCCAGCATCTCCTTCGCCAACTGGTAGCCGGAGGCACTGGAGAAATCGCCGCGATAGAGATCGCTCTCCTGCACCACCCCCAACCGCTGGCCATAATCCCGGAAGGCCAGTTCGCGCAGATCCGGATTCTCATCCTGGCCACCGATATAACCGATACGCTGGTGCCCCTGCGCGATGAAGTAATCGACGACCTGCTGGCTGATCAGTGCGAGATCCACATCGACCGAGTCGAACTCTCCCTGTGAACGGCAGTCGACAAACACCAGCTGGCTGGAACAAGCCCTTAGCTGGACGAGACGTTCGGCTGTGAGGGTGCCGACCACCAGGATGCCATCCACGGCGCTCAGCTCGCGCCCTTCACCACAGTTGTAGAGATGAGTCAGCTCGATATTGAGGCGGGCACTCTGGGTCTCGATGCCATAACGGATAGCGAGATAGTAAGGATCGTTGACCTCGGTACTCTGGGGATAGGCATAGACCACCAGAAAGTGCAGCTTGCTCTTGTGTACCCCCTTGCGGGCGCTGCTGGTCTTGTACTCCAGCCGTTCGGCAATCTCGAAGATCCGCTGCTTGGTCTCTTCCTTGACGCTCAGGCTGGGATCCTCGTTCAGTACCCGGGATACCGTGGCGAGAGAAACCCCCGCTTCCTGTGCAATTTCCTTCAACGTAGCCATCAATACCTCGCTGGCAGCATCACGTGTTAATCGGCAACGGCTAAAGAGTAACGGGCAATCCCTTGATAGCCCAGCACTTTTACTAAAATGCCGGCGGCATGGCAGATTTTTGGAAGTCAGAAATGCAAAAAGGCCTCCCGAATGGGAGGCCTCTTCTAAATAGGTGCCTGACAGTGTCCTACTCTCGCATGGCGAATGCCACACTACCATCGGCGCTACCGCGTTTCACTTCTGAGTTCGGCATGGGATCAGGTGGTTCCACGGCG
>NZ_JBFODQ010000010.1:0-1006 GCF_040908355.1 Aeromonas sp. R2-2
CTGAACAACCGTTCCATCGGGGCGTTATCCCAGCAGTTGCCACGCCGACTCATACTCTGGGTCATGCGATAGCGCCACAGTCGTTGCCGAAATGCCCGGCTACCATATTGGCAGCCCTGGTCAGAGTGAAATAGCACACCAGAAGGGCAACCTCGTTGCTGATACGCCATCTCAAGTGCTTTGATGGCCAGCTCGGCATCTGGTTTATCTGACATCGCCCAGCCCACGACCCGCCGGGTATACAGGTCAAGAACCGCTGACAGATAATGCCAGCGACCACCTGCCCAGACGTAGGTGATATCGCCACACCACACCTGATTGGGTTGCTGGACATCAAATTCGCGGGCCAGCAGATTGGTAATGTCCGGTCGTTCAGACCGAGCGACTTGATAGCGATGAGCGCCCGGTTGCTTGGATACCAGCCCGGCTTCCTTCATCAGGTTACGTACTTTGAATCGACCAATCTGATACCCCAACTCCCGCATCATCGACATCAAGGCGCGGCTGCCCGCTGAGTTCCGGCTCGCTTTGAACAACCGGCGCAACTCACAGCGCTGTTGCATACGTTCACGGTTAATCGTCCGCCTGCGAGCCAGATAGTCGTAAAAGCAGGATGTTGGAACATCGAAAGCGCAGCAGACCAAAGTGATGGGGGCTTGCTCTCTTAATTGGTCTATCAGCGTGTACGTGTGAACTCGTCCGCCATCAAGAGAGCAGTAGCCTTTTTTAGAATGTCCTTTTCACGTTCGAGCCGGTTGATACGGGCTTCCAGCTCCTGAATTTTCTGCTGCTCTGGTGTCAGCGCTTTATTAGTTGGGGTTGTGCCACTGCGTTCGGATTGCAGTTGCTGAACCCAGCGACGGAGCACTGTTTCACCGACATCCAGTGAACGGCTGGCTTCAGGGACAGAATATCCCTGGTCGAGCACCAGGGATGCGGCTTCGAGTTTGAATTCGGCAGTAAATGAGCGACGTAATCTTGTCATTGAACACCTCAGGTCATGGTG
>NZ_JBFODQ010000100.1:0-13420 GCF_040908355.1 Aeromonas sp. R2-2
AGCCCCAGTTCGTCCTTGATCTCCTGGGGTGTCCATCGTTTAAGGTAGAGTCCCCGCGCGGCATTGCGGATCTCTTCGGGATACGCCACGGCGCCTCCATCAGGTGAATGATGGCGCCATCATAGCCAGCCCCTCCCCTTGCTTATCTCACTGATGTTCCACGCAATTCGGATATCCCACTGGATCCGAATCGCCACGAACACAACTGGATGAAACCCCCTTGCCGACCCGATAGCCTGACCCCGCATCTATTGGGAGCAGGCATGAACGAATCAACCTTGAGAACTGGCTGGGTCTGTATCGCCACCGAAGGCAAAGCGGTGGATGGGCGGGATATTACCCGCGACTGGCTCACCGACATGGCCGAGACCTACGATCCGACCTATTACACCGCCGTCATCTGGCCCGAGCACGATCGCTGGTCCAGCTATGGCACGGTGCAGGCGCTCAAGACCGAAGAGGTGGATGGCAAGCTCAAGCTGTTCGCCATCCTCTGTCCGAATCGCGATCTCATCTACTACAACCAGAACGGTCAGTACCAGTTCTGCTCCATCGAACCCTTCGAGAACTTCGCCGATCTGGGGCGTACCTACCTGCTGGGCCTTGGCGTCACCGATGAGCCCGCCAGCACCGGCACCACCCATCTCAAGTTCAGCAACAGCAACAAGGGACAGACCGTTGGCACCAGCGAGCCGCTGGACCTCTCCATGTTCAAGCTACCCAAGCACGAGAAGGCCGATGGCCTGATCGCCAAGTTTTTCAGCTTCCTGGCCAGTCATGGCGAGCAAGCGCCCACGACTCCCCCCAGCCAACCCGAGGATGAGGAAATGAAACCAGAACAGTTCGATCAGATGCTGGGGGCTCTTAACGGCCTTGGCACCAAGATCGATGCCTTCAGCACCAAGCTGGACGCCAAACCGGCCACCGACGACACCACCCAACCGGTCACCGAGCCCGCAAAGGTGGGGGAGCAACCCGGCATCACCACCGAGCAGTTCAGCAAGCTGGAACAGACCCTGGCCAGCCTGACCGACAAGTTCGGCGAGCTGAACAGCAAGATCGACCAGTTCTCTGTCGAGAAGCCGGGCCAGCGCCCGGACGCCCTCGGCGGTGACGATACCCCTGCAGTCTATTAAGGAGCGACCGTGAGCCAGACCCTTACCGTCCAGGCCATGCAGCGCCTGGAGCAATACAACAATGCCCTGGCCAAGGCCTACGGCATCCCCGTTAACGCGCTGGCCAAGCAGTTCAGCGTCACCGGTCCGGTGGAGACGGGCCTTCGCGCCGCGCTGCTCGCCTCCGTCGAGTTCCTCGGACTCATAACTTGCCTCGACGTAGATCAGATCAAGGGCCAGGTGGTGCAAGTGGGCATCGGCAAGCTGTTCACCGGCCGCAAGAAGGATGGCCGCTTTAACGGCAAGATCGGCGTCGCCGGCAACACCTATGAGCTGACCGAGACTGACTCCTGTGCCTCGCTCGACTGGGCGACCCTGTGCGTCTGGGCCAATGCGGGCAGCGAAGGCGAGTTCCTGCGCCTGGTGGGCGATTTCATCAACAAGGCGTTTGCCCTGGACATGCTGCGCGTCGGCTGGAACGGCGTGGAAGCGGCCGACGACACCGACCCGAAAGCCCATCCGCTGGGTGAAGACGTCAACAAAGGCTGGCACCAGCTGGCCCGCGAGTGGAACGGTGGCAGCCAGATCATCAAGGCCGAGGCTGGCAAGAAGATCCACTTCGACCCGGACGGCAAGGGGGATTACAAGACCCTGGACGAGATGGCCTCCGACCTTATCAACACCACCATCGATCCGCTGTTCCGCCAAGACCCGCGTCTGGTCGTGCTGGTCGGTACCGACCTGGTGGCCTCGGCCCAGGCCAAGCTCTACAGCGAAGCCACCAAGCCGACCGAGCAGATCGCCGCCCAGAAGCTGGCCGAGTCCATTGCCGGGCGCAAGGCCTACATCCCGCCCTTCTTCCCGGGCAAGCGGATGGTGGTCACCACCCTCGACAACTTGCACATCTACACCCAGCGCGGTACCCGCAAGCGCAAGGCCGACGATAACCAGGACAAGAAGTGCTTCGATAACCAGTACTGGCGGATGGAAGGCTACGCCATCGGCGAATACCTGGCCTATGGCGGCTTTGAAGAGGCCGACATCGAGATCGGCTCCGCCCCCACTGCGCCGAGCGAGTAACCCATGAGCTCACCGGGTCAACGCCACAAGCAACGGGTGCAAGCCATGCAGGGGGCCGCGCAGGCCGCCTGCACGGGCATGGCCACCGGCGCGGTGGCGGACAGCCTGCACCTGCAGATGATTGCCCTGGAACAGGACATCGCTCGCCTGCGCAAGCTGGCCCGCATTGGGGATCGGGTGAACATGAAGCGCAGCGAACTGATGCCCAAATACCGCCCCTATGTGGAGCGCTATCTGGCCAGCGTGGCCGAGTCCGGTCAGCCCTATCAGAACGAGCTGTTTCAACTGCTCACCGTCTGGGCCTTCGATGTCGGGGATTTCGACACTGGCATCGCCTGGGCCGAACTTGCCATTACTCAAGGCCAGCGCACCCCGAGCAACATCAAGCGGGACTGGGCCCACTTTGTGGCCGACACCGTGCTGGAGTGGGCCGAGAAGCAAGCGGCCGAGGGCCATGCGGTCGAGCCCTGGTTCTCCCGGGTGTTCGACAAGGTACGAGATGACTGGCGCCTCAACGAGAAGCTCACAGCCAAGTGGTTCAAGGCCGCGGGCTGTCTGCTGCTACGTGACCAGGATGGCCAGCCGCGTCCGAGTGCCGTGGGGGACTCCGCCCCCCTGGAGCAGGCCGACCACTGGCTGGCCCAGGCAGAAAAGCTGCACAGCAAGGTGGGGGTCAACACCTTGCGCCAGAAGATTGCCATGCGCCTGCGGGTGCTCAATCCCGAATAACAAACCGACTCTCCGCGCCGTCGCACCCCGGCGCGAATGCCATGGAGCACCTTTGGCGACCCCAGCGGCAATTGCGTGGCTACAGGGGTGCACCTATTCAACCAGCGAGGTCACTGATGTTTGCAGGCAAGGATATCGACTACAGCGCCGCCACTATCCGCAATGACGGGTTTTGGCCCGATGTGGCCGTGGCCGATTTTGAACGCCGCCGCGCCCTGCCTGCCGACCTTGACCCGCAAACCACCGGCGCCGCCCTGCTGGCGGCCATCTCGGAAATCAACCTGCAGCTGGCGATGCGCCAGGCTGCGCTGATGGCCGAGGGCTATGCCAGTGCCGCCGAGGTGCCGGGGCCAAGCCTGCAAGGCAGCACCAATGCGTTGACCGAGCAGTATCTGGCCGCGGTGTTTGCCCGCGCCAAGGCGGCCCTCTTGCCGGAGTTCGCCTGCGTCACCGAGCGGCCGGCTGCCAACAACCTGGCCGAGCGGGCACCGGAACAACGGGCCCAGCTGCTGGCCGAGAGTCAGCAGCTGGTGCGCAGCATCAAAGGCAAACACCGCGCGGGGGTCTCGTTGATATGAGTAAAGAGATGAGTGAACAGCAGGCCCAGGGCTATTTCCTGCACGCCCTCCACGCCGAGCTCAACCGGGTGCTGCCGGCCAAGTGCCGCAAGTCCCTCGATAGCTGGATGGAGAACGGAACGATCCGCCTCGAATCCCGCAACATGGGCCCGACCGGGGTGGACGTGGCCTGGCTCACCTATCAGGCGGTGTTCATCGTTGAACAACTGCCCTTTCGTGAGCTGGATCCGGCCATCGTCTTGGCAGCCGTGGCCGCCTGGGTGCAGGAGCACGACTCGTTTCGCGAACAGTTTGAGCTGGCCGACCCGGAATACGCGGTGACCCCGAACGATGAGAAGAGTGCCGACCTCGAGATCCAGCTCGCCTTTACCGAGCCGCTGCGCCTTATCGAGCACCCGAGCGGCCCCATCAACTGGCTCGGCAAGTGCTGGCAGGTGGCCCCCTATGAGATCTGGGTGGCCGACCACATCGACATGAACGTCGGTGATACCGGCCATCACCAGGTAGGTGGCCCGGCATGATCACCATCACCCTGGACGCCCGCCGCAGCCAGGACCTGCTCAACCTGCTGGCCCTACCGCCCCAGAAGCGCAAGCGCTTGGTGTGGCGCGCCGCGGCCGAGCTCAAAAAGCTGGCGGCCCGTCATGTACGCCAGCAGCAAGACCCCAACGGTCAGCCCTGGGCGCCGCGCAAGCGGGGCAAACGCAAGATGCTGCGCGGCCTGCCCAAACTGCTGGAGATCCACGCACCCGGCCAGGACGTGGCAGAGCTCGGGTTCAAACGGGGGACGATGAACGTCCATGCCGGGGTTATCGCCAACACCCACCAGAAGGGACACACCTATCAGGTGACCGCGGCCAGCCGGCGCCGCATTGCCCCCAGTGAAGGCGGTAAGCAAAAACCGGCGACCAAGGCGCAAGCCCGCAAACTGCGCGAGCTCGGGTTCAAGCGCCCTGGGGCACGCAAGGGGTCATACCGCTCGGCGTCGCTCGGCTGGATCACCGGCAATCTCAACTACGCCCAGGCGGGATTGCTTATCAGGAAACTCAAGGATGAACCAGTGAAAACGCGCTGGGAGATTGAGCTCCCTGCCCGCCCATTCCTCGGCGCCAACGCCAAGCAACGGGAGCAAGCCTTTGCCCGCGCCCTGCAGAGCATCGACTACGGCTGGGACGTCAACAAGCAAGAGATGAAGGGGAAATAACGCCATGTGGCCTTATGTACAGATCAACAACTTGAACCAGATGCAGGGGCCGGTGACCGAGGTCGAGCGCCACCTGCTGTTTGTCGGCACGGCGCCAAGCAATACCGGCAAGCTGCTCTCCCTCAATACCCAGAGCGACTTTGACAAGCTGCTGGGCGAGCCCGCCAGCGAGCTCAAAACCAACCTGCAGGCCGCCATGGCCAACGCGGGCCAGAACTGGACGGCCGCCGCCTTTGTGCTGCCCACCGACATGGACTGGAAAGATGCCGTCCGTGAGGCACAGAAGACCCAATCCTTTGAAGGGGTGGTGGTGCTGGGGCAAGAGTGGGACGAGGCGAAGATCAACGCCGCCCACGCGCTGAACCAGGAGCTGATCGCCAAGTGGGGTCGCTGGCAGTTCATGCTGCTGGCGGTCGCGGGGATCAATGCCGCCGAGCAGGATGGCCAGAGCTGGAGCGACTACGAGGCCGCCCTGGTCACCCTGCAAGATGGCATCAAGGCCGAGTCCGTTACCCTGCTGCCGCAGCTGTGGCCCAACCTCGCCGGTGCCTATGCCGGTCGCCTGTGCAACCGGGCGGTGAGCATTGCCGATACCCCGTGCCGGGTCAAAACCGGTGCCCTGATCGGCCTTGGCAACAAGCCCAAGGACAAGGACGGGGTCGAGTTGCCGCTGGCGACCCTGCAGACCCTGGAGCAGAACCGCTACTCGGTGCCGATGTGGTACCCGGACTATGACGGTATCTATTGGGCTGACGGCCGCACCCTGGACGCCGAGGGCGGCGACTACCAGGTGATCGAAAACCTGCGGGTGGCCTACAAGGTGGCGCGCCGGATGCGGGTGCGCGCCATCGCCCGTATCGGCGATCGCTCGTTCAACTCCACTCCGGGCAGCACGGCCGCCGCCATCCTCTACTTTGGCAAAGACCTGCGCGAGATGGCCAGGACCACCACCATCAACGGCCAGCCGTTCCCGGGCGAGATCACCTCCCCTCGGGATGGCGATATCGCTATCCAGTGGACCGACAAAAACCACGTCTCCATCTACGTGGTGATCCGCACCGTGGACTGCCCCAAGGGGATCACCATCAACATCATGCTCGATCTGAGCCTCACCAATGGGGAGGGCTAACCCATGACAAGACGCATTTCAGGGCAGAGCTTCGACATTGAACTGCTGGGCACCATGGTGCACGTCGAGAAGGCCAGCCTCACCATCACCGACAGCAGCGCCGTGGCGCAGACCCGCGGCATCCCTGACGGCTTTGTGGATGGCGAGGTATCGGCCGAGTGCGAGTTCGAGCTCGATGCCAAGAACTTCAAGCTGCTGAGCGATGCCGCCAAACGGGCCGGCAGCTGGCGCGGGCTGAAACCGGACGATGTGCTGTTCTACGCCGACACCGGCGACGAAACCATGAAGGTGGAGGCCTTCGGGGTGAAGCTGCAGATCGCCGACCTGCTCGATATCGACCCCAAAGGGGGAAGCAAGGGGGTGCACAAGCTCAAGGGCATCGTCACCTCCCCCGACTTCGTTCACATCAATGGCGTGCCGTACCTCTCGGATGATGACACCCGCCACCTCAAAGGGTAAGGGGGCCAGGTGGACGATATTGACCGCGCAAACAGCCACGCCGCCCGGATGCTGGCCGTGCATCTGGCCAACCAGGTGGGCAAAGGGCGCTACCAGGGGGAGAGCCGGCACCGCTGCGAAGAGTGCGACGACCCCATCCCGGCAGCACGCCGTCAACATGTGCCGGGGGTGCGGCTGTGCGTCCCCTGTCAGACCCGCCTTGAGAGGCTGGGCCGCTAACCAGAGCAACGGACATGAACGCCATGCCCCATAAAGACCCCACTCTCTGGGCCCTGCTACTGGCCTGGTTGATGGACAACATGCCCACCGTCTATGGCACTGCGTTAGCAGTATTAACGGCTTGGCTACGCATCACCTATGGCGGTGGCAGTGGTCGCCGCAGGCTCCTGGAGTCCGTCTTGTGCGGGGCCATCACCTTGGCATTTATCAGTGCCTTTGGCTGGTTCGGGATCCCTGGAGAGGCGGCAGGATTTGTAGGCGGCATGGTAGGCCTTATCGGTGTTGAGACTATTCGCGGCCTTGCCGAGCGGTGGCTCAACGCCAAATTACCGAAGGAGTGAACAGACGTGATGACTGATCAAATGCATATCCACAAAATCAACGACCGCATCAAGCTGGTAAATGCGGATTCGCTGGTTTACCTGAAAACCATGCCCTCTCACAGCCTGGATCTGGTAGCGGTAGACCCGCCCTACTTCCGGGTAAAAGATCTGGACTGGGATAACCAGTGGCCAGACGTCAGCGCCTACCTGGATTGGCTAGAACAGTGTGTGATCGAGTTTGCCCGCATCCTCAAGCCGAACGGATCGCTCTATCTGTTTTGCAGTCCCGGGCTCAATGCCGATATCGAACTCTTGGTACGCAAGCACTTCAAGGTATTGAGCCACATCGTCTGGGCCAAACCCTCGGGGGTGTGGAATCGCACGGACAAATCCGCCCTGCGCAATTTCTGGCCCGCCAGTGAACGCATCATTTTTGCCGAGCAGCTGGACGCCCATGGCATGGCGCAACAAAGCGGCTATCGCCAGGCCTGCCAGACGCTGCGTGTTCAGGTGATGCAGCCGCTGATCGACTACTTCCAACAAGCCAAAGCGGCCTGTGGCATCTCCAACAAGGAGATCGACCAGGCAATGGGGTGCCAGATGGCCGGGCACTGGTTCGGTCGCAGCCAGTGGAGCCTGCCAAGCGAAGCACAATACGCCCGCTTGCAAGCCCTGTTCGCCAAGAAGGCTGACGCCCTTTGCCAGCCTCATCATCAACTCAAAGAGACCTATCAGGGATTGCATCGCACCTACCAAACCCTGGTAGCCAGTTATGACGAGCTGAAGGCCGAGTATGAGCGACTGCGCCGCCCTTTCAGCGTCACCAAGGATGTCCCCTTTACAGATGTCTGGTCTTACCCCTCGGTGCAAGCCTACCCCGGGAAACACCCGTGCGAAAAACCCGCCGCCATGATGGAACACATTGTGCGCACCAGCAGCCGGCCGGGTGATGTGGTCGGTGACTTCTTTATGGGCTCGGGGGCTACCGGCAAGGCTGCCTGGCGGCTTGGCCGCCGTTTCGTCGGCGTGGAGCTGGAAACCCCGCGGTTTTCCCAAACATGCCGGGAGTTTCAGACCCTTGTCAGTCAGGAGGAAAAACACCATGCCACGCAGTAACTGCCACCCGCAGGTGGCCGCGTTTCTCGACATGATTGCCTATGCCGAAGGCACCAAGGACCGGGGCGATGACGGATACAACAAGCTGGTCAATCCGGCGGGGTTCTTTGAGAGCTACGCCACCCACCCGAACGTGCTGGTGCAGGTCAACAAGACCCTGAGCAGCACCGCGGCTGGCCGCTATCAGTTCCTGTCAAAGCACTGGACCCACTACCGCGACCAGCTCGGGCTGCCTGACTTTGGCCCCGCCTCGCAAGACACCTGGGCGATCCAGCTTATTCGCGAGCGCAAGGCGTTGGACGATGTGCTTAAAGGACGAATCCCCCAAGCGGTGGCCAAGTGCGCCAACATCTGGGCCAGCCTGCCGGGGGCCGGCTACGGTCAGCGCGAGCACCAGCTGGCAGACCTGCAGGCCAAATTCACCGAGTTTGGCGGGGTACTGGCATGAGCACCTTCAAGGCACAGCTCTCCAATGTGCTGCTGGTACTGGTGCTGGTGATGGGCGCAGCCCTGTTTCTTGGCAGCCGGATGCTGGAGAGCCGGGGCAAGGCGCTGGCCACCGCCAACGAGACCATCAACACCTTGCAGCAGACCAACGAGCAGCAGGCCAGCCAGCTGGTGACGTTGCAGCGCGATGCCGCGGGGCTGCGCAAATTGCTGGGCACCCAGAGCGCCGCCCTAGCCGAGCTAGACCAACAACAGAGGAAAACCGCCGATGAACTGGAACAAGCGCTGGCCACGCCGCCGGCGGGCCGCCCGGACTGTGCTCGCGAGCCTCTGCCTGACGCTGCTTTGCGCCTGCTCCAGCCAGCCCCAGACCGTGGTGCAAACGCAAGTCATCAAGCGGCTACCGCCGCCGGGGCTGGTGCCCCACTGCCCGGAGCCTGATTTCACGGGGCGCACCTACGGCGACGCCGTACGGTTTATCCCCACCCTGCAGATGGCGCTGCGCCGCTGCCAAACCCAAATCAACACCCTGAACCACTGGATTGAACAAGAGGAAACCACCCCATGACCACTCCCATCATCACCCTGGACGTCGCCGGCAAAGAGCTGAAATTCGCCCCCACCATGGTGGCCTACAACGGCTTTATCAACGACATGATGCCAAGCGACAAGGTAGCGCCGGCCCACAACTACCTGAAAAAGATCGTCTGCCAGGAGAGCAAAGAGGCGCTCGATGAGCTGCTCAAACGCCCGGGCGCGGCGCTGCAGCTGGCAGGCGCCATTAACCAGCAGTTCGCCCCCGACCTAGAGATCACCGTAAAAAACTGACGGCGCGCGCCGAGGCCATCGAGCGCAATCACCTGGAGCAGGCGCTGGCGCTGCGGCGCCACTACCTGCCCCATGACGAAGACGATATCGACAGCCTGGCCCGCGCCCTCTGGTTAGACCGACACACCCGGGAGTCCTACGCCGCTGCAGTGGCTGAGGGCATCGCCAACGCATTCAACGGATAACGACCTATGGCCTGGATGGAAAAATTGATGATGCAGGTGGCTTTGGTGGATCAGGTCACCAAGCCCCTTGCTGGCATCAATGCCCAGATGGACAAGGTCAGCAAGGCCGGCCGTCAGGGCTGGAGCAGCATGGCAATGGGGGCCACCACGGTGGTCGCCGGCGGCATGGCGATCCAGTCTGCCCTCGGCCCGGCCATCGAGATGGACAGGGCGCTAGCGGAGGTGGCCTCGCTCGATGTGCAAAAGGATGTGCTCGGGGCGCTCGGCCGCGAGGCGTTGAAACTCTCTATCCAGTACGGGGAGTCGGCCACCGAGATTGTCCGCTCCTCCTACGATATCCAGTCAGCAATCGCGGGGCTCGAAGGTAACGAGCTGCCCGCCTTTACCCGCGCCTCGACCACGCTAGCCAAGGCGACCAAGGCCGACACCGCCACCATCACCAACTACATGGGCACCATGTACGGCATCTTCGAGCAGCAGGCCAAGCAGATGGGCAAGGCCAACTGGGTCGAGGATGTGGCCGGCAAGACCGCGCTCGCGGTGCAACTTTTCAAGACCACCGGCCAGGGCATGGCCGATGCGTTCGGGGCAATTGGCGCCAACGCCACCGCCGCCGGCATCGCGATGGACGAGCAGTTCGCGGTACTCGGCCAGCTGCAGGCCACCATGAGTGGCGGCGAGGCCGGTACCAAGTTCAAAGCGTTTCTGGCAGGCGTCGGCAATGCCCAGAAGGCGCTCGGCATCCAGTTCACCAATGCCGCAGGCAACATGCTGCCGGTGCTCACCATGCTGGACAAACTCAAGGCACGTTATGGCGAGACCCTGAGCGTGGCCGAGGGGGACGAGCTCAAGAAGGCATTCGGCTCGGATGAGGCGGTCAGCATGATCAAGCTCCTGATGACCAACACCAAGGGGCTTGCCACCAACATCAATGCGCTGGCCAACACCCACGGCATGGGCAAGGCCGAGCAGATGGCCGCCGCCATGACTGACCAGTGGCAGCGGGTCGAGCAAGCCTGGTTTGCCATCCGCGCCGCCGCGTTCGGGGTGGTACTGCCCGCTATCAACGCCGTGATGAGCGTCTTTGCCGATGGCGCCAACGAGGTGCTGCGCTGGACGCATCTTTTCCCGAACCTGACCAAGGTCATCAGCTATGCCCTGCTGGCCATCGTGGGGTTGAGCATGGTCACCGGTACCTGGATGCTGATCGCCGGCTTGGCCAAGCTGGCCACCCTGGGGCTTGGTATCGCCTGGTCCATCATCACCGCCCCGCTCGCCCTGCTCAATGCCGGGATGGCGACCTTTCGCGCCATCCTGCTGGCGGTCAACATCGCCATGTATGCCAACCCTGTGGGCCTGATCGTGGCGGGCATCGTGCTGCTGATCGGTGCTGTAGCGGCGGCCATCTACTACTGGGACGACCTGAAAAAGAGCATGGCCGACTGGAGCGTGTTCAAGCTGCTCGGGCAGGCGGTGGACTGGCTGGTCGAGAAGCTGAACATGATCCCGGGCGTCAATATCGAGATGGGCAGCATGCCGGATCTCAACCTGCCCAATCAGGAGAACATCAACGCCCCCCTCGCCCGCTTTAGCCAGGGCACCCCGAGCCGCGTACCTGCGGGCGGGCTGGGCCAGCAGCTGATCCAGGCCAACGCAGCCGCGACCAGCGCCAACCAGAGGCCGCCCAAGTACCTGAGCATCGGGGAGGTGCACATGCACAACCAGAACCCGATGACCCCCGAACAGATGGCCGAGAACGCCTGGCTGGAGACCCCGTGATGAGCGAGCCCCTGAACCGTGAACCCAAGTACATCGACATTTTGGTGGTGAACGGCGCCTGGCTGCTCGATGCCGGCGGTCAGCCCCGTTACACCCAGGACCGCCACAGCATCGGTCAGGACATCAAGCACCGGATCATGGAGTCGGGGCTGGCTCGCAAGCTCATTGGCGAGCGCAGCCCGACCCTGCGCGCCGATGTGATGACCGAGATCGAGCTGCTGGTTGAGAACGACGAGCGACTGGTCCCCGGCACCATCGTGATCCGCGAAGAAGCCCCCGAGCGGGTGCTGGTCACCGCCCGCACCTATGAATTTGGCGATCTGGAGGTAACCCTGTGAACCTGCGCCCCAACGTGGATTTTATGACCCTGCTGGCCGAGACCGGCGTGCCGACCACCGAGCAGGCCATGGAGGCCGAGCTTAAAAAAGAGGTCGAGGCCGCCGGCTCCCTTATCACCAACGACAGCGATGTAAGCCCCTTCTGGCGGCTGGTACGCGGCGTGGTGATCACCCCGGCGCTCTGGCTTATCCGCACCCTCTTGGCGGGTCATGTGCTGCCAAACACCTTTGCCGCTACCGCCACCGATGCCTATCTCGACCTCAAGGCGTGGGATGTGGACTTGACCCGCAAAGGCGCCCAGAAGACCCGCGGGGTGATCAACTTCGTCAAAGCCAATCCGAGCGAAGCGGTCACCATACCGGCCGATATCTGGGTCAGCACCGAGCGCATCAACGGCACCATCTACCGGGTTAAACCACTGCAGGCGGTGGTGAGTCCGGCCGGTGAAGCGGTGGCCCGGGTAGTGTGCGAGGCCGAGTTCGCGGGCGCGGCCTGGAATCTGGCCCCGGGCTACTACAACCTGCTGAGCGAACCGGTGACCGGCATCTTGTCAGCCCGCAACGATGACAAGGAGTGGATCACCACCCAGGGCGCCGATGCCGAGAGTAACGATGCCCTGGGGCTGCGGATTCAGAACCAGTTCTCGGCAGTAGGCCGCTATCACATCGACGCGATTTACCGCTCGATGCTGGCGAGCGTCGCCGGCATTCGCGCCGATCACATCTTCTTCGAGCATGAAGCACCGCGGGGACCGGGCACTGCCAACGCCTACATTCTGCTGGAGGTGGGGGCCACACCGGCCAGCCTGATTGTCCAGCTTAACGACTACGTGGGCCGCCAGGGCAACCATGGCCACGGCGATGATCTCTTCGTGATGGCCATGCCCGAGACCCAGCACAGCCTCACCCTGGAGCTGTGGCCGGTGGCCAACCTCACCGACGAGCAGAAGGTGGCCCTCAAGCTCGGCGCTGAATCGCTGGTCAAAGCGGCGTTTCGTCAGTCGGGGGATTTTCCGAGCGTCACTCGCACCTGGCCGCGCTCGCGCTTTTCGCTCTCGCAACTGGCCCGCGAGCTGCACAGCCAGTTTCCGCAACTGCAAAGCCTCAAGTTTGCGCAGGATGACATCGTCTCGGGGCTGACCATCCCGCGCCTAAGCACGCTGGAGGTGACCCTCTATGACTAATCCGACCCCGCTTGAACACAGCCGACAGGCGCCGCGGCTCCCCGATGCCAGCGCTCCCTGGTGGGAGGATGGCTACACCATCAGCCCGGCCCACGCCGAGCCCGGGTTTCTGGCCAAGGGCATCAACGCCTTCTGGCAACGGATCAAGGGGTGGCTGTTGCTGCCACTGGCCCAGCAAGACCCGCTCACCTGCTCGGAATCCTTGCTGGCGCTGCTCGCTTGGGAGCGGGACATCAGCCGCTTTAACGGCGAACCGCTCCCGCTCTTTCGCAAACGAGTCAAGTTTGCCTTTGTGAATGCCCGGGACGCCGGCGAGGTGGCGGGCTTTAAGCGCATCTTCGAGCGCCTTGGCATCGGCTGGTGCGATATCCACGAACGACAAGAGGGAGCGCCCTGGGACGTTATCACCATCGAGGTGACCGACAGCGCCCTCGCCGGCAACCAGCAACTGATGGAAACCCTGATCCAACACTATGGCCGCACCTGCCGCCGCTATCGGTTTCAGGTGGTTTACCCAGTCGCCAGTACCTTGGGCTTTGGTCGCATCGACATGAGCCAGCAGGTGTTTGGCGCGACGCTTAAGAGGAACCCATGAGCCAGATCATTACCAGCGCCTTCTCCCGCTACTGGCAGGAGTGCCTTGCCACCCAAGTGCCGGTGGTGCTCGATGAGTTCGTGCTGGCCAACGTGCCAGACCTCGATCCTGC
>NZ_JBFODQ010000101.1:0-17851 GCF_040908355.1 Aeromonas sp. R2-2
AGCGGGGCGGTGATGATGGACCAGGCGATACCAAGCCCCAGGGTGGCCAGCTTGGCCAAGCCGGCGATCAGCATCCAGGTACCGGTGACCATGCTCAACCCCACGATGGCCAGCAGGGCATAGCTGATGACCTTGGTCAGGTTCGGGAAAAGATGCGTCCAGCGCAGCACCTCGTTGGCGCCATCGGCAAAGACGCTCATCACGGCGTTGATAGCGGGCAGTACCACCCCGAACGCGGCGGCGCGGATGGCAAACCAGGCTTGCTCGACCCGCTGCCACTGGTCAGTCATGGCGGCGGCCATCTGCTCGGCCTTGCCCATGCCGTGGGTGTTGGCCAGCGCATTGATGTTGGTGGCAAGCCCCTTGGTGTTGGTCATCAGGAGCTTGATCATGCTGACCGCCTCATCCGAGCCGAATGCCTTCTTGAGCTCGTCCCCCTCGGCCACGCTCAGGGTCTCGCCATAACGTGCCTTGAGTTTGTCCAGCATGGTGAGCACCGGCAGCATGTTGCCTGCGGCATTGGTGAACTGGATGCCGAGCGCCTTCTGGGCATTGCCGACGCCTGCCAGAAACGCTTTGAACTTGGTACCGGCCTCGCCGCCACTCATGGTGGCCTGCAGCTGGCCGAGTACCGCGAACTGCTCGTCCATCGCGATGCCGGCGGCGGTGGCGTTGGCGCCAATTGCCCCGAACGCATCGGCCATGCCCTGGCCGGTGGTCTTGAAAAGTTGCACCGCGAGCGCGGTCTTGCCGGCCACATCCTCGACCCAGTTGGCCTTGCCCATCTGCTTGGCCTGCTGCTCGAAGATGCCGTACATGGTGCCCATGTAGTTGGTGATGGTGGCGGTGTCGGCCTTGGTCGCCTTGGCTAGCGTGGTCGAGGCGCGGGTAAAGGCGGGCAGCTCGTTACCTTCGAGCCCCGCGATTGCTGACTGGATATCGTAGGAGGAGCGGACAATCTCGGTGGCCGACTCCCCGTACTGGATAGAGAGTTTCAACGCCTCGCGGCCGAGCGCCCCGAGCACATCCTTTTGCACATCGAGCGAGGCCACCTCCGCTAGCGCCCTGTCCATCTCGATGGCCGGGCCGAGGGCAGACTGGATCGCCATGCCGCCGGCGACCACCGTGGTGGCCCCCATTGCCATGCTGCTCCAGCCCTGACGGCCGGCCTTGCTGACCTTGTCCATCTGGGCATTGATGCCAGCAAGGGGCTTGGTGACCTGATCCACCAAAGCCACCTGCATCATCAATTTTTCCATCCAGGCCATAGGTCGTTATCCGTTGAATGCGTTGGCGATGCCCTCAGCCACTGCAGCGGCGTAGGACTCCCGGGTGTGTCGGTCTAACCAGAGGGCGCGGGCCAGGCTGTCGATATCGTCTTCGTCATGGGGCAGGTAGTGGCGCCGCAGCGCCAGCGCCTGCTCCAGGTGATTGCGCTCGATGGCCTCGGCGCGCGCCGTCAGTTTTTTACGGTGATCTCTAGGTCGGGGGCGAACTGCTGGTTAATGGCGCCTGCCAGCTGCAGCGCCGCGCCCGGGCGTTTGAGCAGCTCATCGAGCGCCTCTTTGCTCTCCTGGCAGACGATCTTTTTCAGGTAGTTGTGGGCCGGCGCTACCTTGTCGCTTGGCATCATGTCGTTGATAAAGCCGTTGTAGGCCACCATGGTGGGGGCGAATTTCAGCTCTTTGCCGGCGACGTCCAGGGTGATGATGGGAGTGGTCATGGGGTGGTTTCCTCTTGTTCAATCCAGTGGTTCAGGGTGTTGATTTGGGTTTGGCAGCGGCGCAGCGCCATCTGCAGGGTGGGGATAAACCGTACGGCGTCGCCGTAGGTGCGCCCCGTGAAATCAGGCTCCGGGCAGTGGGGCACCAGCCCCGGCGGCGGTAGCCGCTTGATGACTTGCGTTTGCACCACGGTCTGGGGCTGGCTGGAGCAGGCGCAAAGCAGCGTCAGGCAGAGGCTCGCGAGCACAGTCCGGGCGGCCCGCCGGCGGCGTGGCCAGCGCTTGTTCCAGTTCATCGGCGGTTTTCCTCTGTTGTTGGTCTAGCTCGGCTAGGGCGGCGCTCTGGGTGCCCAGCAATTTGCGCAGCCCCGCGGCATCGCGCTGCAACGTCACCAGCTGGCTGGCCTGCTGCTCGTTGGTCTGCTGCAAGGTGTTGATGGTCTCGTTGGCGGTGGCCAGCGCCTTGCCCCGGCTCTCCAGCATCCGGCTGCCAAGAAACAGGGCTGCGCCCATCACCAGCACCAGTACCAGCAGCACATTGGAGAGCTGTGCCTTGAAGGTGCTCATGCCAGTACCCCGCCAAACTCGGTGAATTTGGCCTGCAGGTCTGCCAGCTGGTGCTCGCGCTGACCGTAGCCGGCCCCCGGCAGGCTGGCCCAGATGTTGGCGCACTTGGCCACCGCTTGGGGGATTCGTCCTTTAAGCACATCGTCCAACGCCTTGCGCTCGCGAATAAGCTGGATCGCCCAGGTGTCTTGCGAGGCGGGGCCAAAGTCAGGCAGCCCGAGCTGGTCGCGGTAGTGGGTCCAGTGCTTTGACAGGAACTGATAGCGGCCAGCCGCGGTGCTGCTCAGGGTCTTGTTGACCTGCACCAGCACGTTCGGGTGGGTGGCGTAGCTCTCAAAGAACCCCGCCGGATTGACCAGCTTGTTGTATCCGTCATCGCCCCGGTCCTTGGTGCCTTCGGCATAGGCAATCATGTCGAGAAACGCGGCCACCTGCGGGTGGCAGTTACTGCGTGGCATGGTGTTTTTCCTCCTGACTGACAAGGGTCTGAAACTCCCGGCATGTTTGGGAAAACCGCGGGGTTTCCAGCTCCACGCCGACGAAACGGCGGCCAAGCCGCCAGGCAGCCTTGCCGGTAGCCCCCGAGCCCATAAAGAAGTCACCGACCACATCACCCGGCCGGCTGCTGGTGCGCACAATGTGTTCCATCATGGCGGCGGGTTTTTCGCACGGGTGTTTCCCGGGGTAGGCTTGCACCGAGGGGTAAGACCAGACATCTGTAAAGGGGACATCCTTGGTGACGCTGAAAGGGCGGCGCAGTCGCTCATACTCGGCCTTCAGCTCGTCATAACTGGCTACCAGGGTTTGGTAGGTGCGATGCAATCCCTGATAGGTCTCTTTGAGTTGATGATGAGGCTGGCAAAGGGCGTCAGCCTTCTTGGCGAACAGGGCTTGCAAGCGGGCGTATTGTGCTTCGCTTGGCAGGCTCCACTGGCTGCGACCGAACCAGTGCCCGGCCATCTGGCACCCCATTGCCTGGTCGATCTCCTTGTTGGAGATGCCACAGGCCGCTTTGGCTTGTTGGAAGTAGTCGATCAGCGGCTGCATCACCTGAACACGCAGCGTCTGGCAGGCCTGGCGATAGCCGCTTTGTTGCGCCATGCCATGGGCGTCCAGCTGCTCGGCAAAAATGATGCGTTCACTGGCGGGCCAGAAATTGCGCAGGGCGGATTTGTCCGTGCGATTCCACACCCCCGAGGGTTTGGCCCAGACGATGTGGCTCAATACCTTGAAGTGCTTGCGTACCAAGAGTTCGATATCGGCATTGAGCCCGGGACTGCAAAACAGATAGAGCGATCCGTTCGGCTTGAGGATGCGGGCAAACTCGATCACACACTGTTCTAGCCAATCCAGGTAGGCGCTGACGTCTGGCCACTGGTTATCCCAGTCCAGATCTTTTACCCGGAAGTAGGGCGGGTCTACCGCTACCAGATCCAGGCTGTGAGAGGGCATGGTTTTCAGGTAAACCAGCGAATCCGCATTTACCAGCTTGATGCGGTCGTTGATTTTGTGGATATGCATTTGATCAGTCATCACGTCTGTTCACTCCTTCGGTAATTTGGCGTTGAGCCACCGCTCGGCAAGGCCGCGAATAGTCTCAACACCGATAAGGCCTACCATGCCGCCTACAAATCCTGCCGCCTCTCCAGGGATCCCGAACCAGCCAAAGGCACTGATAAATGCCAAGGTGATGGCCCCGCACAAGACGGACTCCAGGAGCCTGCGGCGACCACTGCCACCGCCATAGGTGATGCGTAGCCAAGCCGTTAATACTGCTAACGCAGTGCCATAGACGGTGGGCATGTTGTCCATCAACCAGGCCAGTAGCAGGGCCCAGAGAGTGGGGTCTTTATGGGGCATGGCGTTCATGTCCGTTGCTCTGGTTAGCGGCCCAGCCTCTCAAGGCGGGTCTGACAGGGGACGCACAGCCGCACCCCCGGCACATGTTGACGGCGTGCTGCCGGGATGGGGTCGTCGCACTCTTCGCAGCGGTGCCGGCTCTCCCCCTGGTAGCGCCCTTTGCCCACCTGGTTGGCCAGATGCACGGCCAGCATCCGGGCGGCGTGGCTGTTTGCGCGGTCAATATCGTCCACCTGGCCCCCTTACCCTTTGAGGTGGCGGGTGTCATCATCCGAGAGGTACGGCACGCCATTGATGTGAACGAAGTCGGGGGAGGTGACGATGCCCTTGAGCTTGTGCACCCCCTTGCTTCCCCCTTTGGGGTCGATATCGAGCAGGTCGGCGATCTGCAGCTTCACCCCGAAGGCCTCCACCTTCATGGTTTCGTCGCCGGTGTCGGCGTAGAACAGCACATCGTCCGGTTTCAGCCCGCGCCAGCTGCCGGCCCGTTTGGCGGCATCGCTCAGCAGCTTGAAGTTCTTGGCATCGAGCTCGAACTCGCACTCGGCCGATACCTCGCCATCCACAAAGCCGTCAGGGATGCCGCGGGTCTGCGCCACGGCGCTGCTGTCGGTGATGGTGAGGCTGGCCTTCTCGACGTGCACCATGGTGCCCAGCAGTTCAATGTCGAAGCTCTGCCCTGAAATGCGTCTTGTCATGGGTTAGCCCTCCCCATTGGTGAGGCTCAGATCGAGCATGATGTTGATGGTGATCCCCTTGGGGCAGTCCACGGTGCGGATCACCACGTAGATGGAGACGTGGTTTTTGTCGGTCCACTGGATAGCGATATCGCCATCCCGAGGGGAGGTGATCTCGCCCGGGAACGGCTGGCCGTTGATGGTGGTGGTCCTGGCCATCTCGCGCAGGTCTTTGCCAAAGTAGAGGATGGCGGCGGCCGTGCTGCCCGGAGTGGAGTTGAACGAGCGATCGCCGATACGGGCGATGGCGCGCACCCGCATCCGGCGCGCCACCTTGTAGGCCACCCGCAGGTTTTCGATCACCTGGTAGTCGCCGCCCTCGGCGTCCAGGGTGCGGCCGTCAGCCCAATAGATACCGTCATAGTCCGGGTACCACATCGGCACCGAGTAGCGGTTCTGCTCCAGGGTCTGCAGGGTCGCCAGCGGCAACTCGACCCCGTCCTTGTCCTTGGGCTTGTTGCCAAGGCCGATCAGGGCACCGGTTTTGACCCGGCACGGGGTATCGGCAATGCTCACCGCCCGGTTGCACAGGCGACCGGCATAGGCACCGGCGAGGTTGGGCCACAGCTGCGGCAGCAGGGTAACGGACTCGGCCTTGATGCCATCTTGCAGGGTGACCAGGGCGGCCTCGTAGTCGCTCCAGCTCTGGCCATCCTGCTCGGCGGCATTGATCCCCGCGACCGCCAGCAGCATGAACTGCCAGCGACCCCACTTGGCGATCAGCTCCTGGTTCAGCGCGTGGGCGGCGTTGATCTTCGCCTCGTCCCACTCTTGCCCCAGCACCACCACCCCTTCAAAGGATTGGGTCTTCTGTGCCTCACGGACGGCATCTTTCCAGTCCATGTCGGTGGGCAGCACAAAGGCGGCGGCCGTCCAGTTCTGGCCCGCGTTGGCCATGGCGGCCTGCAGGTTGGTTTTGAGCTCGCTGGCGGGCTCGCCCAGCAGCTTGTCAAAGTCGCTCTGGGTATTGAGGGAGAGCAGCTTGCCGGTATTGCTTGGCGCCGTGCCGACAAACAGCAGGTGGCGCTCGACCTCGGTCACCGGCCCCTGCATCTGGTTCAAGTTGTTGATCTGTACATAAGGCCACATGGCGTTATTTCCCCTTCATCTCTTGCTTGTTGACGTCCCAGCCGTAGTCGATGCTCTGCAGGGCGCGGGCAAAGGCTTGCTCCCGTTGCTTGGCGTTGGCGCCGAGGAATGGGCGGGCAGGGAGCTCAATCTCCCAGCGCGTTTTCACTGGTTCATCCTTGAGTTTCCTGATAAGCAATCCCGCCTGGGCGTAGTTGAGATTGCCGGTGATCCAGCCGAGCGACGCCGAGCGGTATGACCCCTTGCGTGCCCCAGGGCGCTTGAACCCGAGCTCGCGCAGTTTGCGGGCTTGCGCCTTGGTCGCCGGTTTTTGCTTACCGCCTTCACTGGGGGCAATGCGGCGCCGGCTGGCCGCGGTCACCTGATAGGTGTGTCCCTTCTGGTGGGTGTTGGCGATAACCCCGGCATGGACGTTCATCGTCCCCCGTTTGAACCCGAGCTCTGCCACGTCCTGGCCGGGTGCGTGGATCTCCAGCAGTTTGGGCAGGCCGCGCAGCATCTTGCGTTTGCCCCGCTTGCGCGGCGCCCAGGGCTGACCGTTGGGGTCTTGCTGCTGGCGTACATGACGGGCCGCCAGCTTTTTGAGCTCGGCCGCGGCGCGCCACACCAAGCGCTTGCGCTTCTGGGGCGGTAGGGCCAGCAGGTTGAGCAGGTCCTGGCTGCGGCGGGCGTCCAGGGTGATGGTGATCATGCCGGGCCACCTACCTGGTGATGGCCGGTATCACCGACGTTCATGTCGATGTGGTCGGCCACCCAGATCTCATAGGGGGCCACCTGCCAGCACTTGCCGAGCCAGTTGATGGGGCCGCTCGGGTGCTCGATAAGGCGCAGCGGCTCGGTAAAGGCGAGCTGGATCTCGAGGTCGGCACTCTTCTCATCGTTCGGGGTCACCGCGTATTCCGGGTCGGCCAGCTCAAACTGTTCGCGAAACGAGTCGTGCTCCTGCACCCAGGCGGCCACGGCTGCCAAGACGATGGCCGGATCCAGCTCACGAAAGGGCAGTTGTTCAACGATGAACACCGCCTGATAGGTGAGCCAGGCCACGTCCACCCCGGTCGGGCCCATGTTGCGGGATTCGAGGCGGATCGTTCCGTTCTCCATCCAGCTATCGAGGGACTTGCGGCACTTGGCCGGCAGCACCCGGTTGAGCTCGGCGTGGAGGGCGTGCAGGAAATAGCCCTGGGCCTGCTGTTCACTCATCTCTTTACTCATATCAACGAGACCCCCGCGCGGTGTTTGCCTTTGATGCTGCGCACCAGCTGCTGACTCTCGGCCAGCAGCTGGGCCCGTTGTTCCGGTGCCCGCTCGGCCAGGTTGTTGGCAGCCGGCCGCTCGGTGACGCAGGCGAACTCCGGCAAGAGGGCCGCCTTGGCGCGGGCAAACACCGCGGCCAGATACTGCTCGGTCAACGCATTGGTGCTGCCTTGCAGGCTTGGCCCCGGCACCTCGGCGGCACTGGCATAGCCCTCGGCCATCAGCGCAGCCTGGCGCATCGCCAGCTGCAGGTTGATTTCCGAGATGGCCGCCAGCAGGGCGGCGCCGGTGGTTTGCGGGTCAAGGTCGGCAGGCAGGGCGCGGCGGCGTTCAAAATCGGCCACGGCCACATCGGGCCAAAACCCGTCATTGCGGATAGTGGCGGCGCTGTAGTCGATATCCTTGCCTGCAAACATCAGTGACCTCGCTGGTTGAATAGGTGCACCCCTGTAGCCACGCAATTGCCGCTGGGGTCGCCAAAGGTGCTCCATGGCATTCGCGCCGGGGTGCGACGGCGCGGAGAGTCGGTTTGTTATTCGGGATTGAGCACCCGCAGGCGCATGGCAATCTTCTGGCGCAAGGTGTTGACCCCCACCTTGCTGTGCAGCTTTTCTGCCTGGGCCAGCCAGTGGTCGGCCTGCTCCAGGGGGGCGGAGTCCCCCACGGCACTCGGACGCGGCTGGCCATCCTGGTCACGTAGCAGCAGACAGCCCGCGGCCTTGAACCACTTGGCTGTGAGCTTCTCGTTGAGGCGCCAGTCATCTCGTACCTTGTCGAACACCCGGGAGAACCAGGGCTCGACCGCATGGCCCTCGGCCGCTTGCTTCTCGGCCCACTCCAGCACGGTGTCGGCCACAAAGTGGGCCCAGTCCCGCTTGATGTTGCTCGGGGTGCGCTGGCCTTGAGTAATGGCAAGTTCGGCCCAGGCGATGCCAGTGTCGAAATCCCCGACATCGAAGGCCCAGACGGTGAGCAGTTGAAACAGCTCGTTCTGATAGGGCTGACCGGACTCGGCCACGCTGGCCAGATAGCGCTCCACATAGGGGCGGTATTTGGGCATCAGTTCGCTGCGCTTCATGTTCACCCGATCCCCAATGCGGGCCAGCTTGCGCAGGCGAGCGATGTCCTGTTCCAGGGCAATCATCTGCAGGTGCAGGCTGTCCGCCACCGCGCCGGTGGCCATGCCCGTGCAGGCGGCCTGCGCGGCCCCCTGCATGGCTTGCACCCGTTGCTTGTGGCGTTGACCCGGTGAGCTCATGGGTTACTCGCTCGGCGCAGTGGGGGCGGAGCCGATCTCGATGTCGGCCTCTTCAAAGCCGCCATAGGCCAGGTATTCGCCGATGGCGTAGCCTTCCATCCGCCAGTACTGGTTATCGAAGCACTTCTTGTCCTGGTTATCGTCGGCCTTGCGCTTGCGGGTACCGCGCTGGGTGTAGATGTGCAAGTTGTCGAGGGTGGTGACCACCATCCGCTTGCCCGGGAAGAAGGGCGGGATGTAGGCCTTGCGCCCGGCAATGGACTCGGCCAGCTTCTGGGCGGCGATCTGCTCGGTCGGCTTGGTGGCTTCGCTGTAGAGCTTGGCCTGGGCCGAGGCCACCAGGTCGGTACCGACCAGCACGACCAGACGCGGGTCTTGGCGGAACAGCGGATCGATGGTGGTGTTGATAAGGTCGGAGGCCATCTCGTCCAGGGTCTTGTAATCCCCCTTGCCGTCCGGGTCGAAGTGGATCTTCTTGCCAGCCTCGGCCTTGATGATCTGGCTGCCACCGTTCCACTCGCGGGCCAGCTGGTGCCAGCCTTTGTTGACGTCTTCACCCAGCGGATGGGCTTTCGGGTCGGTGTCGTCGGCCGCTTCCACGCCGTTCCAGCCGACGCGCAGCATGTCCAGGGCAAACGCCTTGTTGATGAAATCGCCCACCAGGCGCAGGAACTCGCCTTCGCTGCCCGCATTGGCCCAGACGCACAGGGTCGCCCAGTCGAGCGAGGCACAGGAGTCAGTCTCGGTCAGCTCATAGGTGTTGCCGGCGACGCCGATCTTGCCGTTAAAGCGGCCATCCTTCTTGCGGCCGGTGAACAGCTTGCCGATGCCCACTTGCACCACCTGGCCCTTGATCTGATCTACGTCGAGGCAAGTTATGAGTCCGAGGAACTCGACGGAGGCGAGCAGCGCGGCGCGAAGGCCCGTCTCCACCGGACCGGTGACGCTGAACTGCTTGGCCAGCGCGTTAACGGGGATGCCGTAGGCCTTGGCCAGGGCATTGTTGTATTGCTCCAGGCGCTGCATGGCCTGGACGGTAAGGGTCTGGCTCACGGTCGCTCCTTAATAGACTGCAGGGGTATCGTCACCGCCGAGGGCGTCCGGGCGCTGGCCCGGCTTCTCGACAGAGAACTGGTCGATCTTGCTGTTCAGCTCGCCGAACTTGTCGGTCAGGCTGGCCAGGGTCTGTTCCAGCTTGCTGAACTGCTCGGTGGTGATGCCGGGTTGCTCCCCCACCTTTGCGGGCTCGGTGACCGGTTGGGTGGTGTCGTCGGTGGCCGGTTTGGCGTCCAGCTTGGTGCTGAAGGCATCGATCTTGGTGCCAAGGCCGTTAAGAGCCCCCAGCATCTGATCGAACTGTTCTGGTTTCATTTCCTCATCCTCGGGTTGGCTGGGGGGAGTCGTGGGCGCTTGCTCGCCATGACTGGCCAGGAAGCTGAAAAACTTGGCGATCAGGCCATCGGCCTTCTCGTGCTTGGGTAGCTTGAACATGGAGAGGTCCAGCGGCTCGCTGGTGCCAACGGTCTGTCCCTTGTTGCTGTTGCTGAACTTGAGATGGGTGGTGCCGGTGCTGGCGGGCTCATCGGTGACGCCAAGGCCCAGCAGGTAGGTACGCCCCAGATCGGCGAAGTTCTCGAAGGGTTCGATGGAGCAGAACTGGTACTGACCGTTCTGGTTGTAGTAGATGAGATCGCGATTCGGACAGAGGATGGCGAACAGCTTGAGCTTGCCATCCACCTCTTCGGTCTTGAGCGCCTGCACCGTGCCATAGCTGGACCAGCGATCGTGCTCGGGCCAGATGACGGCGGTGTAATAGGTCGGATCGTAGGTCTCGGCCATGTCGGTGAGCCAGTCGCGGGTAATATCCCGCCCATCCACCGCTTTGCCTTCGGTGGCGATACAGACCCAGCCAGTTCTCAAGGTTGATTCGTTCATGCCTGCTCCCAATAGATGCGGGGTCAGGCTATCGGGTCGGCAAGGGGGTTTCATCCAGTTGTGTTCGTGGCGATTCGGATCCAGTGGGATATCCGAATTGCGTGGAACATCAGTGAGATAAGCAAGGGGAGGGGCTGGCTATGATGGCGCCATCATTCACCTGATGGAGGCGCCGTGGCGTATCCCGAAGAGATCCGCAATGCCGCGCGGGGACTCTACCTTAAACGATGGACACCCCAGGAGATCAAGGACGAACTGGGGCTTAACTCCTGCCGAGTGGTCTACTTCTGGGCCGAGAAGTACGGCTGGCGTGACCTGCTGACCGAAGAGGCGGTGGAAGATGCCATCGCCCGCCGGGTGCAGTCGCTGCTCGGGCGGGAGAAGAAAACCAGCGCCGAGCTGGACGAACTGGACCGGCTTATCGGCCACCATGTCAGCCTCAAGGAGAAGGCCATCAAGTGGGCCGAGCGTCTGCAGGCCCTCAAGGTCCAGAGTGAAGCGGGAGAGGAACCCGCCCCGCCGCGAATCCAACGTGGACGAGGTGGCCAGGATGGCGGCCGCAAAGGGAAGGGCGGCAAGAAGGGCAAGAACGAGGTCAGTCACCTGACGGAGGCAGACTTTGCCGAGTGGCTGGGTACCTTGTTTGGCTATCAGCTGCGCTGTCGGGAGGCCAAGAACGACCCGGCGCTGCCGCGTACTCGCAACATCCTCAAATCCCGCCAGATCGGCATGACCTACTACTTCGCCGGCGAGGCGCTGGAAGATGCGGTGCTTACCGGCGGCAACCAGATATTCCTGTCTGCCACCCGCGCCCAGGCGGAGGTGTTTCGCTCCTACATCTGCAAGATTGCCCAGACCTTCCTCGGCGTCACCCTGACCGGTAACCCCATCGTGCTGTCGAACGGCGCGGAGCTGCACTTTTGCTCCACCAACTCCAACAGCGCCCAGTCCCGCTCCGGCAACGTCTACATCGACGAGTATTTCTGGATCCCCAACTTCGAGAAGCTCTCGGACGTGGCTAGCGCCATGGCGACCCAGAGCCGCTGGCGCAAGACCTACTTCTCGACCCCGTCGAGCAAGGTTCACGAAGCGTACCGGTTCTGGACCGGGGATCGCTGGAAGGGGCAGCGCCCGAGCCGGGTGGCCATCGACTTCCCGGGCGAAGATGACCTGCGCGACGGTGGCCGCATCTGCCCGGATCGGCAGTGGCGTTATGTCATCACCATCGAAGATGCCATCCGGCTTGGCTGCCACCTCATCGACATCGAGGAGCTCAAAGACGAGTACCCCGAGGAGGTGTTCGATCGCCTCTACATGTGCCGGTTTATCGACGATGCCCTGTCGGTGTTCAAGTTCCAGGACATGGAGCGGGCAGGGGTAGACCCCAGCCGTTGGGAGGATTACAAGCCCGGGCGGCCTGACCCGTTCGGCCGGCGCGAGGTGTGGTTGGGCTACGACCCGAGCCGTACTCGCGACAATGCCACCCTGGTGGTGGTTGCCCCACCGATGGTGGCCGGTGAGCGCTTTCGGGTGCTGGAGAAGCACTATTGGCGCGGGCTCAACTTCCAGTACCAGGCGCAGGAGATAGAGCGCATCGCCAAGAAGTTTCGGGTCACCTATCTCGGGGTCGATGTATCCGGCATCGGCGCCGGGGTGTTTGACCTGTTGAAGCCCATCTTCAAAGGGGTGTGCCACCCCATCAACTACAGCATCGAGAGCAAATCGCGGCTGGTACTCAAGATGATCGATGTGGTGGAGGCAAACCGCATCGAGTGGGACGGTTCGGATCGGGATATCCCGCTGGCGTTCCTCGCCATCAAGCGCAGCACCACCGGCGGCGGCCAGATGACGTTTCGGGCCGCCCGCGACAACGTGACCGGCCACGCTGACGTCTTTTTTGCCATCGCCCACGCCGTGGCCAACGAACCGCTCGATACCACCCGAAAACGTAAATCCACCTGGGCAACCAGCCAGGAGAGAAAGGCAGCATGACCAAGCGACACAAACCCCAACCGGCCCGGGCGGCCACCCCAGCAAAGAGCGCGGTGGCGTTCAGCATGCCGGAGGCCATCGACCCCACGGCCTGGATGACCGATTACACCGGGGTGTTCTACAACCCCTATGGCGAGTATTACCAGCCGCCTATCGAGCGCAAGGGGTTGGCCAAGGTGGTGCGGGCCAATGCCCACCACGGGGCCATCCTGATGGCGCGCCGCAATATGGTGGCAGGTCGCTTTACCAACCAGCGCACCACGGTCACCGCCTTTGCCCACAACTACCTGCAGTTCGGGGATGCGGGTCTGCTTAAACTGCGCAATGGGTTTAACCAGGTGGTGGGGCTGCTGCCGCTCTCCAGCGTCTACCTGCGCCGGCGCGAGGATGGCTGCTTTGTCTACCTGCAGCAGGGCAAGCCGAATCTGATTTACCGGCCGGAGGACATCATCTGGCTGGCCCAGTACGACCCCGAGCAGCAGATCTACGGCATGCCCGACTACCTGGGTGGCCTGCAGTCGGCCCTGCTCAACCAGGACGCCACCCTGTTTCGGCGCAAATACTTCCTCAACGGCGCCCACATGGGCTTCATCTTCTACGCCACAGACCCGAACATGGACGACGACACTGAGGAAGAGATGAAGGAGATGATCGCGAGCAGCAAGGGGGTGGGGAACTTCCGCTCCATGTTCGTCAACATTCCGGATGGCAAGCCTGATGGCATCAAGCTTATTCCGGTGGGGGATATCGCCACCAAGGACGAGTTCGCGGCCATCAAGGGGATTACCGCTCAGGATGTATTGACCAGCCACCGCTTTCCGGCGGCGCTGGCCGGCATTATTCCGACCAATGGCGGGGGAGGGCTCGGGGATCCCGAGAAGTACGATGCCACCTATGCCCGCAACGAGGTGCTGCCGCTGTGCGAGCTTATCCAGGATGCCATCAACAGCGCAGGACTCCCTCGCTCCCTCTGGGTCGATTTTCGGGAGAATATCGGTTCAACTGTATAAACAAACAGTGCTTGCTGTGGCAAGATAGGCTGTTGATTTGGATAGAAAAGGGGGCGTAATGCGGGTTTATTGCAAAGTGTGTGGCCAGCGGGGCCGCATTACCAAGACCAACCGACTGAGCGATGATGTCTCGGATCTCTACTGCCAGTGCACCGATGCCGAGTGCGGTCACAGCTGGGTGGCCACCTTGTCGTTCGCCCATACCCTAAGCCCCTCGGCCAAGACCACCAACCAGCTGGTGCTGAGCTTGATGGGGTCGCTCACGCCAGAGGGGCGGCAGTTGGTACTGAAAGGACTGGGGGCGCGTTAGTACCCACCTAACTATTTCCATTTGGATGGTTCTGCTATCCGCGCCAGCACTGGCCTTGCGTGGGATAGCAGATTCCTTTTTTCTATTGTTCACCTTCTGTCAGCATTAACCACTTTTTGTTGGCTCAGATATCTACTCTATTGACCCTAGGTCCGATTTTCCGCCCAACAAAACAACTGAGAAACGCATTAATATCATTTTTTTAACAAAAAGGGTTGATCTTGGTTGGGGTCATTTGGTAACTTCAAATTGTTGCAATTCAGCAACATTTAATTTTAATAAGGATATCAAAATGCTTAAGAAATTCGATGCTACAAAAATCATCACTCTGAAGAACAAATCAACCTGCCTTAATATCATGACGATCGGCACAAAGTAGTAAAAGTACAAGTAGATAAGCAACAACAAGTTGCTTATCTACTTAAAATAAAAGGTGAGTATAATGCAACTAACACATACACCAGACCATGTACAATCTAAGCGGCTAAAAGAGTTAACACGAGATAATCTGATATCATCTTTAAAGTATGTATTATATGTTTGTGATGATGTTCTTGATAAGAACACATATTTTAAAGTTGAAGAATTCATTTCACTGGCTGAGTCAAAAAAATATTCGAGCGGTTTTTTATTTTACGCAGTTAAAGAAATCTGCAAAGGGATTGAGAGACAGGAACTAGACAGGATTAAGAACTGTTTTAGTTTAATCGCAAAACTTGAGCTAGATAAAAATGAGAAGGTGATAATAGCTAGAAAGGATAACCTTCCAGAAGGAGTTTTTGATTTTTTTTCAAAAACAAATGATGATGTGTATAGTTTTCAATATATTGACGTCATGTCTGAATATGATGATTTAATTAAGGTTGGCTTAGATGAGGCTTTTAGTTTAATTCTTGATGTAGATCCTGAGTTGTATCTTGAAATACAAGAAATTGTAGATGAATTTTTTGTTTTTAGTGCCAATGAAAACAATGGTCACATCGTATATTCTGGTAGTGACTTTAATAAGTTGGGGACTGTTTTTATAAATAAGGAAACCTGTGTTAAGGACTTGTATTTTCTTGTGGATAAGATAATTCACGAGTCTGCCCATCAGGTTTTGCTTTCAATCATGACTGTCGATGAAATTGTTTTAAATAAAGATAATGAACGCTTTCCATCTCCGCTTAGGACTGGTTTAAGAACTATGAATGGAATTTATCATGCTGCCTTTGTTTTATATAGAATAGCTTGCTTCTTTAGTAGGGTCTTAAAGTTAAATCCGAGCGATGCTAAAGCGCTTTATCATTTCAACATAAGTGTTGAACAATTCAAAGGTTGTTATGATGTTATAACTAGTCATGGTCACCTCACACCTCTAGGAATTACTTTCATTAAAAATTGCAATGCGGAAATAGAGGCGGTATTAGATGAAGTTCATTGACTCTCTTGACCAAAAAACGATTGATTTAATGACAGAGTTTAATGGAGATTCTGTTAGACGCTTACAAGAAGATCTGTACCCGATTGCACCTGAACTGGTTGAGCGGTTGATCAAAAGTATTTATCAAGATGCCTATCAGAGAGGAGTTTTAACCACTAGAGAACGGCACATAGCAACAATATCAGCTTTGATTGCTGTTGGAGGTGCAGAAAGGCAACTGTCATTCCAAGGTTATGCTGCTTATAGGCTTGGGTTTTCTAGAGAAGACATGCAGGAAATTCTTATTCAAAATGCTGTTTTTTCTGGTTTTACTAGGGCTATGAATGCTGCAGTCATCTTTGATGAGACCTGGAAAAAATTTCAGAGTGGGAAGGACAATGAAGCATAAAAATTTTTACTTATATCAGTTCGCTGATGTTATTTTTACATCTTCATGTCGTGCTTTCGGAATATTGCTTGCGTGGGTTATGATTCAGCATTATCAACTGAAGGTTGAGCTTGGTTGGTTTATATCAATTTCTTGGCTGTTACAAGTGTCCACCCTCATACTGATGAGTTTTTTTGCCAGTAAAATTACAAAAATTAAAATACCAGTATTTTGTTCTCTCGCAAGTTTATTATGCTTGCTTACACTTGAGTTTTCTGGTGATAAAGGACCTTTACAACTTGGTCTTATATATATAGCTACATCTTTATTTAGTATTGCAATTCAACCAATAGGGTCTAGCATTGTTCCAGATATATACGCTGGAAATAATATTGAGCGAGCGTTCAGAATTAGAGGTTTTGTAAATTCAATTAATACCATCTTGGGTGCGGCTATATCTGGATTTGTAATTAGTGCGTTTTCTCTTGAGCAAACAACTAGAATATTGATGATATCTACAGCCATTTCATTATTGGTTTTTATTATTGTAAAGACAAACAAAAAAATATCATTTGTTAGTAAGGCCAATAATGCGACGGCAATAAGTGCCCTAATTGGAAATAAAGTGGAAAGAATTCTGGTGATAGTCTCGGCTGTGTCGAATTTTGTTCTTACACCAACCTTGATGTATATAACACCAATATTAATTGTAGATACGTATGGCTATACCGCCTTAGAAATAGGGATATCTGAAGCCATGTTTGGTATCGGTATGCTTTGGGGTAGTGTCGTACTATGTAAAAAGTTGAATGACTGGCTTGGCGTTAGAGTTACGACGGTTGCGAGCGTCAGCATTGTCGGGTTTAGCTTGTTGTTGATTTTGTATTCTGGCAGCATATTTTCTTTATTTATTGGGCTTTTGTTATCTGGTTCAGGGGTTGTTATATATAACATCAACACTACTAAGATTCGTTGTTCAGCAACACCCTCAGAACTGAGAGGGGCATTTGAATCAATATTTCTTGCCGTATGTATACTACCTATTCCAGCAGGTATGACTATGTCTACATTGCTAGTTAATTCTGGTAGTCTATATGTTGCTCTAGCACTTTTTGCTGTATTGATTTTTATTTCCGCTATTGCCATTTGGTTTTCTAAAGATTTTAAATTGGTGGCGCAGTTGGATAATGATAACTTGAATGAGCATTATGTTAAGCTTTATCCAAAAGCATACATGGCATAGTTTATTAAGGTTGCAGGAGGATGTTATTTATGAATTCCTCCTGCCTTTAGTTGTTTTCAAAAAAATGCATAATGACTTTATAGCGACAATGTGTAATTTAGACCACGTTGTCTATCGAAAAACCGTTAACAACAAATTGGAGTGTTATTAGTATTTTAATCATGAATAGATGTGTGCAAATTACTAATAATGAAACTTTCTCTGTGAATCACATATCTCGTCCCTGCATCCACTCCGGTACATCCAGGCCCTCTAATACCCGCCACATCTCTGACTGATAGGGCTCCGGTAGCATATCGATCCAGCGGTGTGCACTGCCATGGCCTTGCGCCTGGTAGACTTGACCGCACAGCTCAACCAACATCGGCCAGTCTGGATCGCCTTCCGGTACCGCGTACTCATCCGGCTGGTCCAGTTCGGTTGGCGGTCGGCCATCTGGTATCCAATCCGGCTCGCTTGGGAGCGCTCGGCTTGACTGCAACTGGCCGTTTTCCAGCCAGAGGGTGAAACCGTCCACCGTGATGCTGGCGCCAGCCCGTAAACGGTCGATGGAGAAGGGCGATAACCCCCATTGTTCCCTCATGATCTGGTCTGCGAAGGCATCAGGATCCGGTAGCGTACAGTTATTGTCAGAGCTCCAAGGTGCCGGGCTGTCGCCCGTCTTAACCCCAACCCCACTCGCTGCAGCCTCGGCGGCTTTCCTGGCTTCATGAGTACCGGCAGGCACAATTTCCCACCCTTGCAGGCGGGTCTTGATGCCAAGGCGAGCGGAAGTAATGCCCATCAGGCGCTTGATGTCTTCGCCATAGCTGTTGGCCTGCTCCTCGATGAGGTGGGCCAGCTTGATAGGGTGTTCGGCGCGGGTGGCCAGTGCACCGCCCATGGCGTGCAGATAGCAGCGAAAGATGCCGTTATCTGCGGCAAAGCGGGCCGCCTCAAATCGCGGGTCTTGCAGCACGGGCTTGGGCGGGCCAACCAGTTCGGCATACTTCTTGGCGTTGCTGATGCGGCGCAGCTCGCGCCATACCCCGACCGGGGCGCCGCCGATCTGCTGGAAGGTGCGAATGCCCCACCAACTGGCCC
>NZ_JBFODQ010000102.1:0-18124 GCF_040908355.1 Aeromonas sp. R2-2
AGCGGGGCGGTGATGATGGACCAGGCGATACCAAGCCCCAGGGTGGCCAGCTTGGCCAAGCCGGCGATCAGCATCCAGGTACCGGTGACCATGCTCAACCCCACGATGGCCAGCAGGGCATAGCTGATGACCTTGGTCAGGTTCGGGAAAAGATGCGTCCAGCGCAGCACCTCGTTGGCGCCATCGGCAAAGACGCTCATCACGGCGTTGATAGCGGGCAGTACCACCCCGAACGCGGCGGCGCGGATGGCAAACCAGGCTTGCTCGACCCGCTGCCACTGGTCAGTCATGGCGGCGGCCATCTGCTCGGCCTTGCCCATGCCGTGGGTGTTGGCCAGCGCATTGATGTTGGTGGCAAGCCCCTTGGTGTTGGTCATCAGGAGCTTGATCATGCTGACCGCCTCATCCGAGCCGAATGCCTTCTTGAGCTCGTCCCCCTCGGCCACGCTCAGGGTCTCGCCATAACGTGCCTTGAGTTTGTCCAGCATGGTGAGCACCGGCAGCATGTTGCCTGCGGCATTGGTGAACTGGATGCCGAGCGCCTTCTGGGCATTGCCGACGCCTGCCAGAAACGCTTTGAACTTGGTACCGGCCTCGCCGCCACTCATGGTGGCCTGCAGCTGGCCGAGTACCGCGAACTGCTCGTCCATCGCGATGCCGGCGGCGGTGGCGTTGGCGCCAATTGCCCCGAACGCATCGGCCATGCCCTGGCCGGTGGTCTTGAAAAGTTGCACCGCGAGCGCGGTCTTGCCGGCCACATCCTCGACCCAGTTGGCCTTGCCCATCTGCTTGGCCTGCTGCTCGAAGATGCCGTACATGGTGCCCATGTAGTTGGTGATGGTGGCGGTGTCGGCCTTGGTCGCCTTGGCTAGCGTGGTCGAGGCGCGGGTAAAGGCGGGCAGCTCGTTACCTTCGAGCCCCGCGATTGCTGACTGGATATCGTAGGAGGAGCGGACAATCTCGGTGGCCGACTCCCCGTACTGGATAGAGAGTTTCAACGCCTCGCGGCCGAGCGCCCCGAGCACATCCTTTTGCACATCGAGCGAGGCCACCTCCGCTAGCGCCCTGTCCATCTCGATGGCCGGGCCGAGGGCAGACTGGATCGCCATGCCGCCGGCGACCACCGTGGTGGCCCCCATTGCCATGCTGCTCCAGCCCTGACGGCCGGCCTTGCTGACCTTGTCCATCTGGGCATTGATGCCAGCAAGGGGCTTGGTGACCTGATCCACCAAAGCCACCTGCATCATCAATTTTTCCATCCAGGCCATAGGTCGTTATCCGTTGAATGCGTTGGCGATGCCCTCAGCCACTGCAGCGGCGTAGGACTCCCGGGTGTGTCGGTCTAACCAGAGGGCGCGGGCCAGGCTGTCGATATCGTCTTCGTCATGGGGCAGGTAGTGGCGCCGCAGCGCCAGCGCCTGCTCCAGGTGATTGCGCTCGATGGCCTCGGCGCGCGCCGTCAGTTTTTTACGGTGATCTCTAGGTCGGGGGCGAACTGCTGGTTAATGGCGCCTGCCAGCTGCAGCGCCGCGCCCGGGCGTTTGAGCAGCTCATCGAGCGCCTCTTTGCTCTCCTGGCAGACGATCTTTTTCAGGTAGTTGTGGGCCGGCGCTACCTTGTCGCTTGGCATCATGTCGTTGATAAAGCCGTTGTAGGCCACCATGGTGGGGGCGAATTTCAGCTCTTTGCCGGCGACGTCCAGGGTGATGATGGGAGTGGTCATGGGGTGGTTTCCTCTTGTTCAATCCAGTGGTTCAGGGTGTTGATTTGGGTTTGGCAGCGGCGCAGCGCCATCTGCAGGGTGGGGATAAACCGTACGGCGTCGCCGTAGGTGCGCCCCGTGAAATCAGGCTCCGGGCAGTGGGGCACCAGCCCCGGCGGCGGTAGCCGCTTGATGACTTGCGTTTGCACCACGGTCTGGGGCTGGCTGGAGCAGGCGCAAAGCAGCGTCAGGCAGAGGCTCGCGAGCACAGTCCGGGCGGCCCGCCGGCGGCGTGGCCAGCGCTTGTTCCAGTTCATCGGCGGTTTTCCTCTGTTGTTGGTCTAGCTCGGCTAGGGCGGCGCTCTGGGTGCCCAGCAATTTGCGCAGCCCCGCGGCATCGCGCTGCAACGTCACCAGCTGGCTGGCCTGCTGCTCGTTGGTCTGCTGCAAGGTGTTGATGGTCTCGTTGGCGGTGGCCAGCGCCTTGCCCCGGCTCTCCAGCATCCGGCTGCCAAGAAACAGGGCTGCGCCCATCACCAGCACCAGTACCAGCAGCACATTGGAGAGCTGTGCCTTGAAGGTGCTCATGCCAGTACCCCGCCAAACTCGGTGAATTTGGCCTGCAGGTCTGCCAGCTGGTGCTCGCGCTGACCGTAGCCGGCCCCCGGCAGGCTGGCCCAGATGTTGGCGCACTTGGCCACCGCTTGGGGGATTCGTCCTTTAAGCACATCGTCCAACGCCTTGCGCTCGCGAATAAGCTGGATCGCCCAGGTGTCTTGCGAGGCGGGGCCAAAGTCAGGCAGCCCGAGCTGGTCGCGGTAGTGGGTCCAGTGCTTTGACAGGAACTGATAGCGGCCAGCCGCGGTGCTGCTCAGGGTCTTGTTGACCTGCACCAGCACGTTCGGGTGGGTGGCGTAGCTCTCAAAGAACCCCGCCGGATTGACCAGCTTGTTGTATCCGTCATCGCCCCGGTCCTTGGTGCCTTCGGCATAGGCAATCATGTCGAGAAACGCGGCCACCTGCGGGTGGCAGTTACTGCGTGGCATGGTGTTTTTCCTCCTGACTGACAAGGGTCTGAAACTCCCGGCATGTTTGGGAAAACCGCGGGGTTTCCAGCTCCACGCCGACGAAACGGCGGCCAAGCCGCCAGGCAGCCTTGCCGGTAGCCCCCGAGCCCATAAAGAAGTCACCGACCACATCACCCGGCCGGCTGCTGGTGCGCACAATGTGTTCCATCATGGCGGCGGGTTTTTCGCACGGGTGTTTCCCGGGGTAGGCTTGCACCGAGGGGTAAGACCAGACATCTGTAAAGGGGACATCCTTGGTGACGCTGAAAGGGCGGCGCAGTCGCTCATACTCGGCCTTCAGCTCGTCATAACTGGCTACCAGGGTTTGGTAGGTGCGATGCAATCCCTGATAGGTCTCTTTGAGTTGATGATGAGGCTGGCAAAGGGCGTCAGCCTTCTTGGCGAACAGGGCTTGCAAGCGGGCGTATTGTGCTTCGCTTGGCAGGCTCCACTGGCTGCGACCGAACCAGTGCCCGGCCATCTGGCACCCCATTGCCTGGTCGATCTCCTTGTTGGAGATGCCACAGGCCGCTTTGGCTTGTTGGAAGTAGTCGATCAGCGGCTGCATCACCTGAACACGCAGCGTCTGGCAGGCCTGGCGATAGCCGCTTTGTTGCGCCATGCCATGGGCGTCCAGCTGCTCGGCAAAAATGATGCGTTCACTGGCGGGCCAGAAATTGCGCAGGGCGGATTTGTCCGTGCGATTCCACACCCCCGAGGGTTTGGCCCAGACGATGTGGCTCAATACCTTGAAGTGCTTGCGTACCAAGAGTTCGATATCGGCATTGAGCCCGGGACTGCAAAACAGATAGAGCGATCCGTTCGGCTTGAGGATGCGGGCAAACTCGATCACACACTGTTCTAGCCAATCCAGGTAGGCGCTGACGTCTGGCCACTGGTTATCCCAGTCCAGATCTTTTACCCGGAAGTAGGGCGGGTCTACCGCTACCAGATCCAGGCTGTGAGAGGGCATGGTTTTCAGGTAAACCAGCGAATCCGCATTTACCAGCTTGATGCGGTCGTTGATTTTGTGGATATGCATTTGATCAGTCATCACGTCTGTTCACTCCTTCGGTAATTTGGCGTTGAGCCACCGCTCGGCAAGGCCGCGAATAGTCTCAACACCGATAAGGCCTACCATGCCGCCTACAAATCCTGCCGCCTCTCCAGGGATCCCGAACCAGCCAAAGGCACTGATAAATGCCAAGGTGATGGCCCCGCACAAGACGGACTCCAGGAGCCTGCGGCGACCACTGCCACCGCCATAGGTGATGCGTAGCCAAGCCGTTAATACTGCTAACGCAGTGCCATAGACGGTGGGCATGTTGTCCATCAACCAGGCCAGTAGCAGGGCCCAGAGAGTGGGGTCTTTATGGGGCATGGCGTTCATGTCCGTTGCTCTGGTTAGCGGCCCAGCCTCTCAAGGCGGGTCTGACAGGGGACGCACAGCCGCACCCCCGGCACATGTTGACGGCGTGCTGCCGGGATGGGGTCGTCGCACTCTTCGCAGCGGTGCCGGCTCTCCCCCTGGTAGCGCCCTTTGCCCACCTGGTTGGCCAGATGCACGGCCAGCATCCGGGCGGCGTGGCTGTTTGCGCGGTCAATATCGTCCACCTGGCCCCCTTACCCTTTGAGGTGGCGGGTGTCATCATCCGAGAGGTACGGCACGCCATTGATGTGAACGAAGTCGGGGGAGGTGACGATGCCCTTGAGCTTGTGCACCCCCTTGCTTCCCCCTTTGGGGTCGATATCGAGCAGGTCGGCGATCTGCAGCTTCACCCCGAAGGCCTCCACCTTCATGGTTTCGTCGCCGGTGTCGGCGTAGAACAGCACATCGTCCGGTTTCAGCCCGCGCCAGCTGCCGGCCCGTTTGGCGGCATCGCTCAGCAGCTTGAAGTTCTTGGCATCGAGCTCGAACTCGCACTCGGCCGATACCTCGCCATCCACAAAGCCGTCAGGGATGCCGCGGGTCTGCGCCACGGCGCTGCTGTCGGTGATGGTGAGGCTGGCCTTCTCGACGTGCACCATGGTGCCCAGCAGTTCAATGTCGAAGCTCTGCCCTGAAATGCGTCTTGTCATGGGTTAGCCCTCCCCATTGGTGAGGCTCAGATCGAGCATGATGTTGATGGTGATCCCCTTGGGGCAGTCCACGGTGCGGATCACCACGTAGATGGAGACGTGGTTTTTGTCGGTCCACTGGATAGCGATATCGCCATCCCGAGGGGAGGTGATCTCGCCCGGGAACGGCTGGCCGTTGATGGTGGTGGTCCTGGCCATCTCGCGCAGGTCTTTGCCAAAGTAGAGGATGGCGGCGGCCGTGCTGCCCGGAGTGGAGTTGAACGAGCGATCGCCGATACGGGCGATGGCGCGCACCCGCATCCGGCGCGCCACCTTGTAGGCCACCCGCAGGTTTTCGATCACCTGGTAGTCGCCGCCCTCGGCGTCCAGGGTGCGGCCGTCAGCCCAATAGATACCGTCATAGTCCGGGTACCACATCGGCACCGAGTAGCGGTTCTGCTCCAGGGTCTGCAGGGTCGCCAGCGGCAACTCGACCCCGTCCTTGTCCTTGGGCTTGTTGCCAAGGCCGATCAGGGCACCGGTTTTGACCCGGCACGGGGTATCGGCAATGCTCACCGCCCGGTTGCACAGGCGACCGGCATAGGCACCGGCGAGGTTGGGCCACAGCTGCGGCAGCAGGGTAACGGACTCGGCCTTGATGCCATCTTGCAGGGTGACCAGGGCGGCCTCGTAGTCGCTCCAGCTCTGGCCATCCTGCTCGGCGGCATTGATCCCCGCGACCGCCAGCAGCATGAACTGCCAGCGACCCCACTTGGCGATCAGCTCCTGGTTCAGCGCGTGGGCGGCGTTGATCTTCGCCTCGTCCCACTCTTGCCCCAGCACCACCACCCCTTCAAAGGATTGGGTCTTCTGTGCCTCACGGACGGCATCTTTCCAGTCCATGTCGGTGGGCAGCACAAAGGCGGCGGCCGTCCAGTTCTGGCCCGCGTTGGCCATGGCGGCCTGCAGGTTGGTTTTGAGCTCGCTGGCGGGCTCGCCCAGCAGCTTGTCAAAGTCGCTCTGGGTATTGAGGGAGAGCAGCTTGCCGGTATTGCTTGGCGCCGTGCCGACAAACAGCAGGTGGCGCTCGACCTCGGTCACCGGCCCCTGCATCTGGTTCAAGTTGTTGATCTGTACATAAGGCCACATGGCGTTATTTCCCCTTCATCTCTTGCTTGTTGACGTCCCAGCCGTAGTCGATGCTCTGCAGGGCGCGGGCAAAGGCTTGCTCCCGTTGCTTGGCGTTGGCGCCGAGGAATGGGCGGGCAGGGAGCTCAATCTCCCAGCGCGTTTTCACTGGTTCATCCTTGAGTTTCCTGATAAGCAATCCCGCCTGGGCGTAGTTGAGATTGCCGGTGATCCAGCCGAGCGACGCCGAGCGGTATGACCCCTTGCGTGCCCCAGGGCGCTTGAACCCGAGCTCGCGCAGTTTGCGGGCTTGCGCCTTGGTCGCCGGTTTTTGCTTACCGCCTTCACTGGGGGCAATGCGGCGCCGGCTGGCCGCGGTCACCTGATAGGTGTGTCCCTTCTGGTGGGTGTTGGCGATAACCCCGGCATGGACGTTCATCGTCCCCCGTTTGAACCCGAGCTCTGCCACGTCCTGGCCGGGTGCGTGGATCTCCAGCAGTTTGGGCAGGCCGCGCAGCATCTTGCGTTTGCCCCGCTTGCGCGGCGCCCAGGGCTGACCGTTGGGGTCTTGCTGCTGGCGTACATGACGGGCCGCCAGCTTTTTGAGCTCGGCCGCGGCGCGCCACACCAAGCGCTTGCGCTTCTGGGGCGGTAGGGCCAGCAGGTTGAGCAGGTCCTGGCTGCGGCGGGCGTCCAGGGTGATGGTGATCATGCCGGGCCACCTACCTGGTGATGGCCGGTATCACCGACGTTCATGTCGATGTGGTCGGCCACCCAGATCTCATAGGGGGCCACCTGCCAGCACTTGCCGAGCCAGTTGATGGGGCCGCTCGGGTGCTCGATAAGGCGCAGCGGCTCGGTAAAGGCGAGCTGGATCTCGAGGTCGGCACTCTTCTCATCGTTCGGGGTCACCGCGTATTCCGGGTCGGCCAGCTCAAACTGTTCGCGAAACGAGTCGTGCTCCTGCACCCAGGCGGCCACGGCTGCCAAGACGATGGCCGGATCCAGCTCACGAAAGGGCAGTTGTTCAACGATGAACACCGCCTGATAGGTGAGCCAGGCCACGTCCACCCCGGTCGGGCCCATGTTGCGGGATTCGAGGCGGATCGTTCCGTTCTCCATCCAGCTATCGAGGGACTTGCGGCACTTGGCCGGCAGCACCCGGTTGAGCTCGGCGTGGAGGGCGTGCAGGAAATAGCCCTGGGCCTGCTGTTCACTCATCTCTTTACTCATATCAACGAGACCCCCGCGCGGTGTTTGCCTTTGATGCTGCGCACCAGCTGCTGACTCTCGGCCAGCAGCTGGGCCCGTTGTTCCGGTGCCCGCTCGGCCAGGTTGTTGGCAGCCGGCCGCTCGGTGACGCAGGCGAACTCCGGCAAGAGGGCCGCCTTGGCGCGGGCAAACACCGCGGCCAGATACTGCTCGGTCAACGCATTGGTGCTGCCTTGCAGGCTTGGCCCCGGCACCTCGGCGGCACTGGCATAGCCCTCGGCCATCAGCGCAGCCTGGCGCATCGCCAGCTGCAGGTTGATTTCCGAGATGGCCGCCAGCAGGGCGGCGCCGGTGGTTTGCGGGTCAAGGTCGGCAGGCAGGGCGCGGCGGCGTTCAAAATCGGCCACGGCCACATCGGGCCAAAACCCGTCATTGCGGATAGTGGCGGCGCTGTAGTCGATATCCTTGCCTGCAAACATCAGTGACCTCGCTGGTTGAATAGGTGCACCCCTGTAGCCACGCAATTGCCGCTGGGGTCGCCAAAGGTGCTCCATGGCATTCGCGCCGGGGTGCGACGGCGCGGAGAGTCGGTTTGTTATTCGGGATTGAGCACCCGCAGGCGCATGGCAATCTTCTGGCGCAAGGTGTTGACCCCCACCTTGCTGTGCAGCTTTTCTGCCTGGGCCAGCCAGTGGTCGGCCTGCTCCAGGGGGGCGGAGTCCCCCACGGCACTCGGACGCGGCTGGCCATCCTGGTCACGTAGCAGCAGACAGCCCGCGGCCTTGAACCACTTGGCTGTGAGCTTCTCGTTGAGGCGCCAGTCATCTCGTACCTTGTCGAACACCCGGGAGAACCAGGGCTCGACCGCATGGCCCTCGGCCGCTTGCTTCTCGGCCCACTCCAGCACGGTGTCGGCCACAAAGTGGGCCCAGTCCCGCTTGATGTTGCTCGGGGTGCGCTGGCCTTGAGTAATGGCAAGTTCGGCCCAGGCGATGCCAGTGTCGAAATCCCCGACATCGAAGGCCCAGACGGTGAGCAGTTGAAACAGCTCGTTCTGATAGGGCTGACCGGACTCGGCCACGCTGGCCAGATAGCGCTCCACATAGGGGCGGTATTTGGGCATCAGTTCGCTGCGCTTCATGTTCACCCGATCCCCAATGCGGGCCAGCTTGCGCAGGCGAGCGATGTCCTGTTCCAGGGCAATCATCTGCAGGTGCAGGCTGTCCGCCACCGCGCCGGTGGCCATGCCCGTGCAGGCGGCCTGCGCGGCCCCCTGCATGGCTTGCACCCGTTGCTTGTGGCGTTGACCCGGTGAGCTCATGGGTTACTCGCTCGGCGCAGTGGGGGCGGAGCCGATCTCGATGTCGGCCTCTTCAAAGCCGCCATAGGCCAGGTATTCGCCGATGGCGTAGCCTTCCATCCGCCAGTACTGGTTATCGAAGCACTTCTTGTCCTGGTTATCGTCGGCCTTGCGCTTGCGGGTACCGCGCTGGGTGTAGATGTGCAAGTTGTCGAGGGTGGTGACCACCATCCGCTTGCCCGGGAAGAAGGGCGGGATGTAGGCCTTGCGCCCGGCAATGGACTCGGCCAGCTTCTGGGCGGCGATCTGCTCGGTCGGCTTGGTGGCTTCGCTGTAGAGCTTGGCCTGGGCCGAGGCCACCAGGTCGGTACCGACCAGCACGACCAGACGCGGGTCTTGGCGGAACAGCGGATCGATGGTGGTGTTGATAAGGTCGGAGGCCATCTCGTCCAGGGTCTTGTAATCCCCCTTGCCGTCCGGGTCGAAGTGGATCTTCTTGCCAGCCTCGGCCTTGATGATCTGGCTGCCACCGTTCCACTCGCGGGCCAGCTGGTGCCAGCCTTTGTTGACGTCTTCACCCAGCGGATGGGCTTTCGGGTCGGTGTCGTCGGCCGCTTCCACGCCGTTCCAGCCGACGCGCAGCATGTCCAGGGCAAACGCCTTGTTGATGAAATCGCCCACCAGGCGCAGGAACTCGCCTTCGCTGCCCGCATTGGCCCAGACGCACAGGGTCGCCCAGTCGAGCGAGGCACAGGAGTCAGTCTCGGTCAGCTCATAGGTGTTGCCGGCGACGCCGATCTTGCCGTTAAAGCGGCCATCCTTCTTGCGGCCGGTGAACAGCTTGCCGATGCCCACTTGCACCACCTGGCCCTTGATCTGATCTACGTCGAGGCAAGTTATGAGTCCGAGGAACTCGACGGAGGCGAGCAGCGCGGCGCGAAGGCCCGTCTCCACCGGACCGGTGACGCTGAACTGCTTGGCCAGCGCGTTAACGGGGATGCCGTAGGCCTTGGCCAGGGCATTGTTGTATTGCTCCAGGCGCTGCATGGCCTGGACGGTAAGGGTCTGGCTCACGGTCGCTCCTTAATAGACTGCAGGGGTATCGTCACCGCCGAGGGCGTCCGGGCGCTGGCCCGGCTTCTCGACAGAGAACTGGTCGATCTTGCTGTTCAGCTCGCCGAACTTGTCGGTCAGGCTGGCCAGGGTCTGTTCCAGCTTGCTGAACTGCTCGGTGGTGATGCCGGGTTGCTCCCCCACCTTTGCGGGCTCGGTGACCGGTTGGGTGGTGTCGTCGGTGGCCGGTTTGGCGTCCAGCTTGGTGCTGAAGGCATCGATCTTGGTGCCAAGGCCGTTAAGAGCCCCCAGCATCTGATCGAACTGTTCTGGTTTCATTTCCTCATCCTCGGGTTGGCTGGGGGGAGTCGTGGGCGCTTGCTCGCCATGACTGGCCAGGAAGCTGAAAAACTTGGCGATCAGGCCATCGGCCTTCTCGTGCTTGGGTAGCTTGAACATGGAGAGGTCCAGCGGCTCGCTGGTGCCAACGGTCTGTCCCTTGTTGCTGTTGCTGAACTTGAGATGGGTGGTGCCGGTGCTGGCGGGCTCATCGGTGACGCCAAGGCCCAGCAGGTAGGTACGCCCCAGATCGGCGAAGTTCTCGAAGGGTTCGATGGAGCAGAACTGGTACTGACCGTTCTGGTTGTAGTAGATGAGATCGCGATTCGGACAGAGGATGGCGAACAGCTTGAGCTTGCCATCCACCTCTTCGGTCTTGAGCGCCTGCACCGTGCCATAGCTGGACCAGCGATCGTGCTCGGGCCAGATGACGGCGGTGTAATAGGTCGGATCGTAGGTCTCGGCCATGTCGGTGAGCCAGTCGCGGGTAATATCCCGCCCATCCACCGCTTTGCCTTCGGTGGCGATACAGACCCAGCCAGTTCTCAAGGTTGATTCGTTCATGCCTGCTCCCAATAGATGCGGGGTCAGGCTATCGGGTCGGCAAGGGGGTTTCATCCAGTTGTGTTCGTGGCGATTCGGATCCAGTGGGATATCCGAATTGCGTGGAACATCAGTGAGATAAGCAAGGGGAGGGGCTGGCTATGATGGCGCCATCATTCACCTGATGGAGGCGCCGTGGCGTATCCCGAAGAGATCCGCAATGCCGCGCGGGGACTCTACCTTAAACGATGGACACCCCAGGAGATCAAGGACGAACTGGGGCTCAACTCCTGCCGTGTGGTCTACTTTTGGGCCGAGAAGTACGGTTGGCGCGATCTGCTGACCGAAGAGGCGGTGGAGGATGCCATTGCCCGCCGGGTGCAGTCGCTGCTCGGGCGGGAGAAGAAAACCAGCGCTGAGCTGGACGAACTGGACCGACTTATCGGCCACCATGTCAGCCTCAAAGAGAAGGCCATCAAGTGGGCCGAGCGCCAGCAGGCCATCAAGGCCCAACGTGAAGTAGGAGAGGAACCCGCCCCGCAGCGAACCCCACGGGGGCGGGGTGGCCAGGATGGTGGCAGCAAGGGCGGCAAGAAGGGCAAGAACGAGGTCAGCCACCTGACGGCCGATGACTTTGCCGAGTGGCTGGGTACCCTATTTGGCTATCAGTTGCGCTGCCGGGAGGCGAAGAACGACCCGACGCTACCGCGTACCCGCAACATCCTCAAATCCCGCCAGATCGGCATGACCTACTACTTCGCCGGCGAGGCGCTGGAAGATGCGGTGCTCACCGGTGGCAACCAGATATTCCTGTCAGCCACCCGCGCCCAGGCGGAGGTGTTCCGCTCCTATATCTGCAAGATTGCCCAGACCTTCCTCGGTGTCACCCTGACCGGTAACCCCATCGTCCTGTCGAACGGGGCGGAGCTGCATTTTTGCTCCACCAACTCCAACAGCGCCCAGTCCCGCTCCGGCAACGTCTATATCGACGAGTATTTCTGGATCCCCAACTTCGAGAAGCTCTCCGACGTGGCCAGCGCCATGGCGACCCAGAGCCGCTGGCGCAAGACCTACTTCTCGACCCCATCGAGCAAGGTGCATGAGGCGTACCGGTTCTGGACCGGGGATCGCTGGAAGGGCCAGCGCCCGAGCCGGGTGGCCATCGACTTCCCTGGTGAAGATGACCTGCGCGACGGTGGCCGCGTCTGCCCCGATCGGCAGTGGCGTTACGTCATCACCATCGAGGATGCCCTACGCCTCGGTTGCCACCTCATCGACATCGAGGAGCTTAAAGACGAGTACCCGGAGGAGGTGTTCGACCGCCTCTACATGTGTCGCTTTATCGACGATGCGCTGTCGGTGTTCAAGTTCCAGGATATGGAGCGGGCAGGGGTAGACCCCAGCCGCTGGGAGGACTACAAGCCCGGACGGCCCGACCCGTTTGGCCGGCGCGAGGTGTGGCTGGGTTACGACCCGAGCCGCACTCGCGATAACGCCACCCTGGTAGTGGTTGCCCCGCCCATGGTCGCCGGCGAACGGTTCCGGGTGCTCGAGAAGCACTACTGGCGCGGGCTCAACTTCCAGTACCAGGCGCAGGAGATAGAGCGCATCGCCAAGAAATTCCGGGTCACGTATCTCGGGGTCGATGTCTCCGGCATTGGCGCCGGGGTCTATGACCTCTTGAAGCCCACCTTCAAAGGCATATGCCACCCCATCAACTACAGCATCGAGAGTAAATCGCGGCTGGTCCTCAAGATGATCGACGTGGTGGAGGCGAACCGCATCGAGTGGGACAGCGCGGATCGGGATATTCCGCTGGCGTTCCTTGCCATCAAGCGCAGCACCACCGGCGGCGGTCAGATGACGTTTCGGGCCGCTCGGGACAATGTGACCGGTCACGCCGACGTCTTTTTTGCCATCGCCCACGCCGTGGCCAACGAGCCGCTCGATACCACCCGCAAACGAAAATCCACCTGGGCAACCAGCCAGGAGAGAAAGGCAGCATGACCAAGCGACACAAACCCCAACCAGCTCGGGCGACCACCCCTGCAAAGAGCGCGGTGGCGTTCAGCATGCCGGAGGCCATCGACCCCACGGCCTGGATGACTGATTACACCGGGGTGTTTTACAACCCCTATGGCGAGTATTACCAGCCGCCTATCGAGCGCAAAGGGCTGGCCAAGGTGGTGCGGGCCAATGCCCACCACGGGGCCATCCTGATGGCGCGCCGCAACATGGTGGCGGGGCGCTTTACCAACCTGCGCACTACGGTCACCGCCTTTGCCCACAACTACCTGCAGTTCGGGGACGCGGGGCTGCTCAAGCTGCGCAACGGGTTTAACCAAGTGGTGGGGCTGCTGCCGCTCTCCAGCGTCTACCTGCGCCGGCGCGAGGATGGCTGCTTTGTTTACCTGCAGCAGGGCAAGCCGCACCTGATTTACCGACCGGATGATGTCATCTGGCTAGCCCAGTACGACCCCGAGCAGCAGATCTACGGCATGCCCGATTACCTGGGCGGCCTGCAGTCGGCCCTGCTTAACCAGGATGCCACCCTGTTTCGGCGCAAATACTTCCTCAACGGCGCCCACATGGGCTTCATCTTCTACGCCACCGACCCGAACATGGATGACGACACCGAGGAGGAGATGAAGGAGATGATTGCCAGCAGCAAGGGGGTGGGGAACTTCCGCTCCATGTTCGTCAACATCCCGGACGGCAAGCCCGATGGCATCAAGCTGATCCCGGTGGGGGACATTGCCACCAAGGACGAGTTTGCCGCCATCAAGGGGATCACCGCTCAGGATGTATTGACATCACACCGCTTTCCGGCAGCGCTGGCCGGCATCATTCCGACCAATGGTGGGGGAGGGCTCGGGGATCCCGAGAAGTACGATGCGACCTATGCCCGCAACGAGGTGCTGCCGCTGTGCGAGCTTATCCAGGATGCCATCAACAGCGCGGGACTCCCTCGCTCCCTCTGGGTCGATTTTCGGGAGAATATCGGTTCAACTGTATAAACAAACAGTGTTTGCTGTGGCAAGATAGGCTGTTGATTTGGATAGAAAAGGGGGCGTAATGCGGGTTTATTGCAAAGTGTGTGGCCAGCGGGGCCGCATTACCAAAACCAACCGGCTGAGCGAGGATGTCTCGGATCTCTACTGCCAGTGCACCGATGCCGAGTGTGGCCACAGCTGGGTGGCCACCTTGTCGTTCGCCCACACCCTAAGCCCCTCGGCCAAGACCACCAACCAACTGGTGCTCAGCTTGATGGGGTCACTGACGCCAGAGGGGCGGCAGTTGGTACTGAAAGGACTGGGGGCGCAATAGCGCCCCGCCTGAAAGCATTAAAGGAATTGCGCACTAAGGCAGTGTAGACAAAACACCGGTTTGAGACCGGTGTCAGGTGATAACTAGATATGTAGACTTGGGGGACGGTAGTCAGGATCAACCAAATGTCTTGCTTAGCTCTTTCAGCTCACTAGCCCGTCTGAGTAAATGTTCGCTGGTGTTACTAACCTGGCATATTTTTTTACTATTTTCATTAGAGAATGATGATATGGAGTTTATATTTCTGCTTATTTCTTCTATGACAACCTGTTGTTGTGCTGCAGCCGAAGATATCTGATGTGAAAGATCAGATACTTTATCAATTTCAATGACAACTTTATTTAAATTGTCTGAGCTTTGACTGGTGCTTACAAGGCATTCATTCGTCCTGGTTACATTCAAGTTCATCATGTCCTTCCACTGCCCAAGTGTACTCTGAATATGTCCAATACTACTCTGAATTTGCTCAGTAGCTTTGTGTGTTCGAGTTGATAAGTTGCGAACTTCATCAGCAACAACAGCAAAACCACGACCTTGTTCTCCGGCTCTTGCTGCTTCAATAGCTGCATTTAGTGCCAAAAGATTGGTTTGATCTGCGATACCTTGGATTTCAGACATGATCGAGCCAATCCGATCTGACTCATTAGATAGAGATAAAGCAGATTCAAAAGCATTTTTTGCTTGAATAGCTAAATCGGAAATATCTGATCCTACAGCTTGCAGCTGCTTATTTGTCATAACGCAGTGACTTCGAGCATTCTCAATCTGACTGTTGCTGTCCTGAATGTTTCGGCTTATTTCTTCTGCTGCCGAAGCCATTTGTGTTACCGCGGTAGCTACTTGTTGGATCTGTAAATCCTGGGCAGTTATATCGTTGCTTGCTGATGACGCAGAACCACGAAGTTCATTTGCCATAGTTTTTAATGAAAATGTTGCATCGTCCACGCGCCCAAGCACTGTACGTATTCTGGCTTGCCAAAGCTTTATGTGGAAATCTGCAATGCTGTGTGGGGAATCACCAGAAAAGATGAGGCGACTAATACTATCGTAATCTTTTTTTAAATCATTTAAAAAGCTGGGGGTTAACAATAATTGGTGACGGTTCAACATGATGGCCATTATCAAGGGCATTATTATAAAAAGAGATTGCACTGGTGGTAACAACCAGACGATACCAGCTATACTGATCAGCAATAGAAGGGGACTTAAAAAGTTTAAATTCCTCCAACCTAATCTCAGTACTGATTTTGAATTTTTTTCATTGGAAATTAATTCTCTGTATATCATTTCTGCACGCTTTTTATGCTCAGGGTCTGGTTTGCAACGTACAGATTGATAGCCTGATACTCTGCCATCCTTATAAATGGGGGTGACATATGCGTCTACCCAATAGTAACCACCATCTTTACAACGGTTTTTTACTATACCTCGCCATGGTTTGCCCGATTTTAGATTACTCCATAAGTCAGCAAAAGCAGCTTTAGGCATATCTGGGTGCCGCACCATATTGTGATGTTGGCCAATCATTTCATCCAAACTGTAACCCGAGACTTTGCAAAAATCTGGGTTAGCGTATGTAATATCACCTTGTAGGTCAGTAGTAGATACAAGCTGTGAATTTTCAGCCACTTCTACTTCATGATCTGTAACAGACTCCATTCTGTGTTTCATATGAGCATCCCGTTTAGATATATATTTTATCGTGAATCGAACGTGTGTTCATTTAAACGGCTCTTATTGACGGTGAAACCATCGTCAATAAATTGCCAGATTACAAAACACTTGTTCAAAAAATATAAATTTCGAATTCATTTACTTAAGCTGGTACTTTTAACAACTATTATGCAATAGCTACGCCTTAAACAATTTAATGTGTTCGTTCGGCTCCTTATTAATGAGGTTTGAAATAATATGATACTCGTTTGCTCCTGCAGTTAAATTTATGAAGTTCTCATAATAGAGCTCTGCCAGCGGCAAAGCTCTCTTTACATGAGCCTATTCAATATCATGATTTTTTTGTCTAGATTATTCTTGATAAAAGCAGATTATATATCTTGATACTGTAGATAGATGGCGTGAAATGCAGATTTACTCTGAATAGCCGCAGCAACACACTCAGGATCAAGATGACTACCTGAAATCTCTACCAGATATGTAAATGCTTCATCAAATGACCAGGCTTGTTTGTAAGGGCGTTGGCTACTCAGGGCATCGAATACATCAGCTACGGCAACGATGCGTGCTTCAAGGGGAATTGCATCTCCTACTAATCCCTCTGGATATCCCGTACCGTCAAAACGCTCATGATGGTATGCAATGATATTTTGGAGCATGTCAGTATGATGTAGGCCATCTAGATCAAACTCGCAGATCATTTTCGAGATGATGACCTTACCTTTTATGGTATGGGTCTTCATTACATCGAACTCTTCCGTAGTCAACTTACCTGGTTTCCGTAAGATGGCGTCGGGGATAGCAATCTTGCCAATGTCATGCAGGCCTGAGAAGCGGTAGATGAATTCAACATCCTCATCAGTCAGGTTGTGAGTTGAGGCCAGAGCTTTGGCTATAGTACGAGAATACGCCGACATTCTGAGTAGATGGTTCGCAGTCTCTTCATCTCGATAACGGCTGAACTCCAATGCTGTGGCTAAAGCACTTCCGAGTATCTTGATGGTCATAAACTCCATAGCGATGACACTGGACAGCATCTGAGCATAGGAGGAGAGTTCGCCTTGAACATTCTCATCAAAATAGTTTGGCTCTATAGCATCACAGAACAGAAACCCGAAGAGCTTATTATTGAACCACAATGGTTCGGTATAACTGGAGGCATAACCTGCAGCTAGCAGTTTGCGATTGTTCTCAGAATCAGGGTCCTGAGAATGTTTCAGATTGTCGATGACTCTGTGTTGCTTGTGCTCAGCGAGATGCCGTAATGAGGGAACATCGCTTAATTTTGCCTCGTATTGCAAAAATGGCGAATGGCCCTCAGTCGTGCTAGTAGCGAATGTCTTGAGCATATCGGTGCGTTGATCATAAATCGCAACGGACACCTGCCCTAACTTGCTTAAGTGCGTCTTAAGATGTACATGCATACTCTGTAATCTTTCATCAAATGAGCCATCCATAGCTATCCCATCCTCACTATGAAAATCAGGTGTAATGTCATTAGCCTTTCTGTGTATAACGGATAGTTGATAAATATGTAATTTGAAAGTGGAATTGCTTTTTTTTGTAGATGAAGAATGATGAAATTGCATAATGCATTGTAATTATAGGGTTTTGTGCGGAGCTGGATTCAGTTCAGTGAATACCATCTCCATACACGGTGATGAATGACAGCATTGCAGGCTACGGCATGTTGCTTTCCCTGCTGCTGTTCTCCCACACAGGTTCCTGAGCTACTATAGGATGGAGTTCATCCTATGAACCAAGCGGTGGTACTTTTACCAACTGACAATTAGGGCATCGGTGCTCTGGTAGTAGTTCCTACCTTTACCTCCCACGCTTATTCACTGTATCCGTTCTGTTTCTACATCCACTCTGGCGCATCCAGCTCCTCCAGCACACGCCACATATCTGACTGATAGGGCTGGGGCAGCATCTCGATCCAGCGGTGCGCCCCGGTGTGGCCTTGTGCCTGGTAGACCTCGCCGCACAACTCAACCAGCATCGGCCAGTCCGGATCGCCTTCCGGCACTGCGTATTCATCCGGCAGGTCCTGTTCTATTGGCCCCAGGCCCTCTGGCATCCAATCTGGTTCGCTTGGTAGCGATCGACTTGACTGCAACTGTCCGTTCTCCAGCCAAAGGGTGAAACCGTCAGCCCTTACACTGGCGCCAGCCCGCAAACGCCCGATAGAGAAGGGCGATAACCCCCATTGCTCCCTCATGATCTGGTCTGTGAAGGCATCAGGATCCGGTAGCGTACAGTTATTGTCAGAGCTCCAAGGTGCCGGGCTGTCGCCCGTCTTAACCCCAACCCCCCTCGCTGCAGCCTCGGCGGCTTTCCTGGCTTCATGGGTGCCGGCAGGCACAATTTCCCACCCTTGCAGGCGCGTCTTGATACCCAGGCGAGCAGAGGTAATGCCCATCAGGCGCTTGATGTCTTCGCCATAGCTGTTGGCTTGCTCTTCGATGAGGTGGGCCAGCTTGATGGGGTGTTCGGCACGGGTCGCCAGTGCGCCACCCATGGCGTGCAGGTAGCAGCGAAAGATGCCGTTATCTGCGGCAAAGCGGGCTGCCTCAAAGCGCGGGTCTTGCAGCACGGGCTTGGGTGGGCCTACCAGATCGGCATGCTTCTTGGCGTTGCTGATGCGGCGCAGCTCGCGCCATACCCCGACCGGGGCGCCGCCGATCTGCTGGAAGGTGCGAATGCCCCACCAACTGGCCC
>NZ_JBFODQ010000103.1:0-147565 GCF_040908355.1 Aeromonas sp. R2-2
GCCGATGGTAGTGTGGCATTCGCCATGCGAGAGTAGGACACTGCCAGGCACCCAATTTAAGAACCCCGCTCATCGAGCGGGGTTTTTTATTGCCTGCAATTTATTGAATCGTCTGATATTTGACCTAACTTATTCCTTTCTTCTGTTTTTATTGTTACTCGCTGTTGTCTTTCTGTTCAACGAATAGCCTGATGTTACGCTTTTACTCTTTCTTCATGTAAAGCCATTGCTCTGTATGGCAGGGCTGGCATCGCCATAACCCGTGAATCCCATGATCGCCTATACGTCATGATCTCTAGCTTGGGGTCTAGGCTTCCTGAGTTAGCCGTCCCCTCTTTTTAAGCCGCGGCTCCATAGTCCCTGCTTTTCTATGACTGTGTTAACCGGCCCTGACTGTATTCCGAAGAGGGGTTATTGGCGGTACCAACATGTTGGAGCTGCGGTTGCTGCGTGTTGTCGTTGTGGTTTGGGGAATAAGAAAGTGGGTTGGGATGTGCGCAGTAACTCAGATCTTCGAGGTTGATTGGTGATTTTCTGGTGGTTATTGAGCCCGCATACGGGAAGATTAGGAGGATGTTGAAGAAGACTAATGTGTTGAGATCTATGAGAAGTGGCAAATTGCAGGCAAACAAAAAGCCCACGCAACATGGTTGCATGGGCTCGGTATGAATGGCGGAGGAGGTGGGATTTGAACCCACGGATGGTCGCCCATCGCCGGTTTTCAAGACCGGTGCATTCAGCCGCTCTGCCACCCCTCCGCAGCAGTGCGGCGAATATTACCATGCTGATCCGGCTTGTAAATCCCCGTCCGGTTTGATTGCTGGTTAATTGCGCGAAATGACATGAAAAAGTGGCAGTCAGGGCGCATCAAGCGCTTTTTTGGCCAGATAACTTGACTTGAAAACAGACTCAACCACTATAGTGGCCTCTATCATATCCTCTGCAAGATAACGTTATGACTATTAAAAATGCCCTCTTTTGCGCGCTGGCTGGTGTGACCCTGCTGGCGACGCCGGTACATGCAAGCGAGCTGACCAAAAGCGATGTCGAGCAAATCGTTCGCGACTATCTGGTCAAGAATCCCGAGATCCTGGTCGAGATGTCCAATGCCCTGCGTGCCAAGCAGGAGAGCCAGCAGGCCGAGAGTGACAAGGCGCTGATCAAGGCTCACTCCAAGCAGCTTTATGCCAATCAGGATCCCGAGATGGGGAATCCGAAGGCGTCGCTGACCATTGTGGAGTTTTTCGATTACAACTGTGGTTACTGCAAACGGGCCCATCCGCTGGTCAAGCAGCTGATGTCGGAAGATAAAGACATCCGGTACATCTACAAGCAGTTCCCCATTCTGAGCGAGTCCTCCTACTTCGCAGCTCGTGCTGCGCTGGCGGTCCAGCTGGGTCAGCCTGACAAGTACCAGGCGTTCCACGAGAAGCTCTATAGCCATCAGGGCCCGCTCGCTGATGAAGCACAGGTCAAGCAGTTGGCAGTGGCGGCCGGTGTTGACTGGAGCAAGGTGGAAGCGAAGATCAAGGATGGCAACATTGACCAGAACCTCGGTACCAACCGTGCGCTGGCTGAAGCGCTCGGTATCTCTGGTACCCCGGCCTTCATCATCGGTGATCAGATCCTGCGCGGTGCCCCCCGTGATCTGGCCAGCCTGAAGGGGTTTATCAAGGACGTGCGTGCCGGCAAGAGCATTCAATAAGCAGTTGTCATGGTCGAGGGCCCAGCGCCTCGGCCAGATACAGAAAGAGGGTCGGTATCACTACCGGCCCTCTTTTTTATTATGTCCTTTGGCACAGGTGGTCGTCGCGAAAGGACCATAACAACGTGCTCAGGACCCGGCCTGTTGGCCTCAGTAACAAGTATTAGCAGAGCCGTTCGGAGTCTAATGATAAATATTTCGCCTCGCAGAGGTGTGTCGTGAACATTGCTTAATTCCGGTCAAGATTTTTTATGCTGCTTGCCTTAGAATCGCCGCCCGTTGCAGGAGAAACCCCTATGTTAGTTGATATTTTACGGCTGGTTTTTATAGCCGGAGGCCTCGTATTCATCTTTATGCTGGTGCAAGCCTGCTGGCGGAAGAAGCAGAGTGGATCCTTTGAGGCGACCCCCTTCTGGCCGGTGGCGTTGATCGGTGGGGTTGCCAACTTCCTCGATACCCTGGGGGTGGGCAGCTTTGCGGTAAAGACCGCCTGCTACAAGCAGTTCAAGCTGATCGATGACCGGGTGCTGCCGGGTACCCTCAATGGGCAGTGCGTGCTGCCGACCGTGACTCAGTCGCTGATCTTCGTCGGCGCAGTCGCAGTGGAGCCGCTGACGCTGATCAGCATGATGATGGCCGCCGCAGCGGGCGCAGCTTGGGGCGCTCGTCATGTGGCCTCGTTTGATCGGCAGACCATCCGGTTGGTGATGGCTATCTCCTTACTGGTCGTTGCAGGGCTTATCTTTGCCGGTCTGCTGGGGCTTTTCCCTGTAGGCGGCGATGCGATGGGGCTCAGCGGCTACAAGCTGGCGATCGCCCTGCTTGGCAACTTCATCTTCGGGGTATTGATGAATGTCGGTATCGGCTTGTTTGCTCCCTGCATGACGCTGGTTTATCTGCTGGGGATGAATCCGCTGGCGGCGTTTCCGATCATGATGGGCTCCACCGCCGTGCTTAGCGTTTTCTCCGCAGGCACCTTTATCCGTAAAGGGGCATTCGATGCCAAGGCGGTGCTGGCGGTAGCCATCTTTGGCCCCATCGGTGTGGTGCTGGCCGCCATGCTGGTCAAATCCATGGATATGGAGATGCTGAAGTGGTTGGTTGCCTTTATCGTCATCTATACCTCCTGGACCATGTACGCCTCCTGGCGGGCGGCGCGTCGCTCCCCTGTGCAGCTGACGGTGGAGAGCGCAGGCTAGCCTGTACCAGTGCCGCTTCGGCCTTGGCTCCCAGAAAAACATAGAGGCCAAGCGCCAGCAGCAAACCCACCGCACACCCCATCACTCCGACCGCTGGCCAGAGCAGCTCGCTCTGGCCGAGCGAGCCTTTGAACAGCAGCAATAGCCCCTCGATGGAGACCGCGATCAGAATGGCGGCGATAAAGCGGGTGATGGTGCGGCGAATGGCGCTGTGGCGGAAGATATCCTTATGCAGCAGTACCTCCTCTTCCAGAATGGTCTTGCCCAGATCGAACACCGCCAGTGCCAGCGTCAGGAAGATGATGGCGCTAAAGGCGCCGAGCTGGTTCTGCTGCTCGCCGCACAATAGCTGGTAGAGCTGCTCCAGCCCGTGCCAGATCAGGGTGGCGACGATGAGAAACAGCGCCATGCTGAGCACCACATAGACCGCCTTGAACCAGGGCATAGCGCGGCGGCGCTCCCTGTCCCCCATCAACCAGCCAATCAGCTGATTCAGACAGACGGTGATCTCCCGTCCTTGCCCCTGCACGATAAGGTGCAACCGGTTATGGGCGACCGGTGCCGCAGGCTGGATGCACATCGGCCCCTGATAGTGGTCAATGCTGACGACAAAGGGATACCCCTTGAGCGAGACAAGGGGGGCGCTGAGCAGCCCCTGCAGTAGCGGGGTCAGCTCCTCCTGATACTCCTGATAGCGCCGCAGCACATCGATGGGGCTCATCTCTGCCATATGGACCTCGGTGACGTGGGCTCTTGTGGTGAATGTGCAAATTGTGGGCCTGCTTTATGACAGGGATGGCAGGGCAAGTTGCACCAGAGGATGACAAATCGGTGGATGACGAGGGGGTAATGCACCAGAAATGGGCGTATTGCCGCCCTGTGTGGTGATGGAGTCTCTGTAATAGAAAAGGGCCCATGACGGGCCCTTTGCGACAACCCGCGGCGATTTAGCCAGCCAGCTTGGCGAAGCTGCGCTCGGCGGCAGCCAGGGTATGTTCGATCTCCTTGTCGCCGTGAGCCAATGACAGGAAGCCCGCCTCGTAGGCGCTCGGCGCCAGATAGACGCCCTCTTCCAGCATTAGATGGTAGAAGCGCTTGAAGCGTTCCATATCGCAGCGAGTGACCTGCTCGTAGCGGGTGATTTCGTTCTCTTCGGTGAAGAAGAAGCCGAACATGCCGCCCACATAGTTGATGGCGAGCGGGATATCGTGTTTGGCGGCGGCCGCTTTCAGCCCTTCTGCAACCCGCGCAGTCTTGGCGCTCAGCTGCTCATAGAGACCCGGCTCCAGCAGCAGATCCAGCATGGTCAGACCGGCCGCCATGGCCACCGGGTTGCCGGAGAGAGTCCCCGCCTGATAGACAGGGCCGGTCGGGGCAATGTGCTGCATCACCTTCTTCTTGCCGCCGAAGGCGCCCACAGGCATGCCGGCACCGATGATCTTGCCGAGGGTGGTGAGATCCGGGTCGATGTTGTAGTGACCCTGAGCACCGCGCAGGGAGACGCGGAAGCCGGTCATCACCTCGTCCAGGATCAGCAGGGCGCCGAACTCGTCACAGATGGCGCGCAGACCTTCCAGGAAGCCCGGCACCGGCGGGATGCAGTTCATGTTGCCTGCGACCGGCTCGACGATGATACAGGCGATCTCGCTGCCGTACTGGGTGAAGGCTTCACGCACTGAATCCAGATCGTTGAAGACGCAGGTCAAGGTGTGTTTGGCGAAATCGGCCGGGACGCCCGGGCTGTTGGGCTGACCCAGGGTCAGGGCGCCGGAACCGGCCTTGACCAGCAGGGAGTCGGCGTGGCCGTGGTAGCAACCCTCGAATTTGACGATCTTGTCGCGGCCGGTGTAGCCACGGGCCAGACGGATGGCGCTCATGGTGGCTTCGGTGCCGGAGTTGACCATCCGCACCTGCTCCATGGAGGGGACGATCTGGCGGACTTTCTCGGCCATCAGCACTTCGATCTCGGTCGGCGCACCGTAGCTCAGCCCCTTCTCAACGGCCTTGATGACGGCGGCCTTGATGGCCGGGTGGTTGTGACCCAGCAGCATGGGGCCCCAGGAGCCGATGTAATCCACGTAGGCCTGACCATCCACATCATAGAGATAGGCGCCATCGGCGTGATCGATGAAGCGGGGCGTGCCGCCGACCCCATTGAAGGCGCGGACCGGTGAGTTGACGCCACCCGGAATGGTCTGGCGGGCCTGTTCAAACAGCTGATCTGATTTTGACATGGATCATCCTTAATGGGATTTTGGTCGTCACACAAGGGATTGCAGCCGATTGAGACTCGGCATGCCGGAGCATCAGGAGTATGCTTTGCGCTCTCGCCACCCGGACTCTCGGTCTGCTCCCGTGACAAAAATTTAACGGGCCGACTATAGCAGAAAGCCCCAGCCCTGGGCAGCCGAGCAACGCGCCGGGTGATCCTGATCTCAGCTAGCTGACGATATGGTTTTTCCAAGTTGGTGTAACAAGATGGCGCAACAAGCTCTCTCCTCTGAAGCCGATACCTCTTCGCGGGGGCCGCTTTCCCGCATTATCCGGCAAGACAAGATGCCCTTGCTGGTGCTGCTGCTGGCGGCGCTGGTCGGCACCCTGGCCGGACTGGTGTGCGGCCTGTTCGAATCGGGTGTCCACTGGCTGGCAGAACAACGAATCGATTTGCTGGCAGACCGTCCCTGGTGGCAGCTCGGTCTGCTTGGCTTTGGCTTCAGCACCTTGCTGGGATTTGTCGGTTACTTCCTCACTCATACCTTTGCCCCGGAAGCGGGCGGCTCCGGCATTCCCGAGATCGAGGGGGCGATGGACGATCTGCGCCCGGTGCGGTGGTGGCGGGTATTGCCGGTCAAGTTCTTCGGCGGCATCTGTACCCTGAGCTCCGGCATGGTGCTGGGACGGGAGGGGCCTTCGGTACAGATCGGCGGCAACCTCGGCAAGATGGTGGCGGATATCTTCCGGTTGCCCAAGGAGCATGGCCATGCCCTGTTGGCCGCCGGTGCGGCGGGCGGTCTGGCTGCTGCCTTCAATGCGCCGCTGGCGGGCATTCTGTTTGTGATGGAGGAGATGCGGCCGCAGTTTCGCTACTCCTTCCTGGCTATCAAGGCGGTGGGGATCTCCGCCATCATGGCGACCTTGATGTTGCAGAACATGAAAGGGCAGGGGGCGGTGATCACTCTGCCGCACTACGATGCACCAGCCCTCAAGGCGCTCTGGCTGTTCCTTTTTATGGGAGCCACCTTCGGGGTGCTCGGTTTTGTCTTCAACAAGTTGGTGCTGGCCTGTCAGGATGGCTATCTGGCGTTGCACCAGAACAAGCGCCACCGTTTTGTGGCCATCGGCATGCTGGTCGCCGGAACGTTTGGCGTGCTGTCGCTTTTTGCTCCCGCGGTGACGGGGGGCGGCACAGAGCTTATTCCCCATCTGATGGGGGATGAGTATGCGATGGCGACCCTGTTCCTCATCTTTTCGGTGCGGCTGGTCGCGACCCTCATCTGCTTCTGCTCCGGTGCCCCGGGCGGGGTGTTTGCGCCGACCCTGGCGTTGGGCACCTTGTTTGGCGTGGTGTTTGGCCATCTGTTTCATTCGGCGTTTCCCGAGCTTGGCATCGAGCCCGGCGCCTTTGCCATCGCCGGAATGGGGGCGCTGTTTGCTGCCACCGTGCGTGCCCCCATCACCGGTATCGTGCTGGTCACCGAGATGACCGACAACTATCAGCTGATTTTGCCGATGATGATCACCACGGTCGGGGCGACTCTGGTTGCCCAGTGGCTGGGTGGCCGGCCCATCTATTCCCAGATCCTGGAGCGAACTTTACGGCTCGCCGCGCGTCAAAAGCGGGGTGATGGCAGCGCCACGGCCAGTTAATTTTTCCCTTTATCGCCTTTGGCCCCGGTCAGGGCGGTATAGTGAAGGGAGAGGCGCTGCCGTAAATGGCGTGATAACGGGATGAGGGGCTATGTCCAATCTATTGAAGTTATTGGTCGTGTTAGCCGTTGGCGGGCTCATCGGTTACTTTGTCGGGAACCGTCAGGAGCTGGCCCAGAGCAGTCTGTTGGTGGTACAGCAGGAGACGCTGGATCGTCAGGGCAAGGCCATCGGCCAGCTCAAGACCGAGTTGGGGGTGAAAGATACCCAGCTGGCGACCCAGAAAGCGGCCTTCGAGCAGTTGCAGACCACCTTGAAGAGTCAGGAGGCGCAGGTGCAGGAGCTCAAGCGCCAGCTGGCCTTTTTCGAGCGGATCATGCGCCCCACTGGCGAACAGGTGGGGGTGGTGATCGACAACCTGACCCTGCAGGAGACCAGCATTCCCGGTCGCTACCACTACCGTCTTGCCCTGACCCAGCCCGCCAAAAAGCGGGAGTTGTTCCGTGGTCAGGTGCAGATCCGGGTCGAGGGGAGTCTGGCTGACAAGCCGAAGACGCTAACCGGCCGCGATCTCGGGATGAAGGTGAGCGAGTGGCGCTATGCCCTGCGTTATTTCCAGCTGCTGGAAGGGAATTGGCAGTTGCCGGAAGGCTTTGTGCCGGATCGAATCCGTGTCACCATCAACAAGGATGGCAGGCAACCGGCGCAAGAGCTGCTGGTTGAGTGGGGCGAGGTGATCAAGCCGCTGGTCGCCGCACCGCCTGCCCCGGTTCCCGCGGCCGGTTAAACGTGGTGAATACTTGAACTGAATGGTCGGGTATTGGATAATTTCGCGGTTTCCATGTTTGTGGATCTAATGGTTGTGAGGTCAGTAATGAGTGCAGTAGCAGAAGCCCCGCTGCCCATCCAGATGACGGATGCGGCGGCCAACAAGGTGAAGAACCTGATCACCGAGGAAGAGAATCCCGAGCTGAAGCTGCGGGTATACATCACGGGTGGGGGCTGCTCCGGTTTCCAGTATGGCTTTACCTTTGATGAGAAGATCAACGACGGGGACACCGTAGTCGAGAAGAATGGCGTCACCATGGTGATCGATCCCATGAGCCTGCAATATCTGGTAGGCGGCAGTGTGGATTACACCGAGGGTCTGGAAGGTTCACGCTTTACCGTGACCAACCCCAATGCCACCACGACCTGTGGCTGTGGCTCCAGCTTCTCCATCTGATCGGCGTTATCGGTCTGATGAAACGGCTCTCGGCAACGAGGGCTGTTTTTGTTTGTGGTGCTCAGTGCGCTCCATCAAACAGCATTTCTCTGAAACAACAAAGGCGCCTCGATGGCGCCTTTGTTGTTTGCAGAATGGCTTAGCGGGAGCTTGCCGCCGCGACCAGCGGGATCCGGTTCACTGCCTTGCCCATGTAGGCGAGGGTGATGGTCACAATGATGCAGGTGAAGCTCAGCCACATGTAGGGCAGGTAGTCGAGGGTTGCCACCCCCAGAACCCCGGCCATAAAGATGCCGTTGTCGCTCCAGGGCACCATGCCGCAGGTGAGGGTGCCGCCAAACTCGGCGTTGCGAGAGAGGTTCTTGCGCGCCAGTCCCAGCCGGTCGTAGTTCTTGGCCATGATCTTGGGTGTCAGGATCAGCGACACATACATGGCTGAGCCGAACACGTTGGCCAGAAACGCGGTGCCGATGGTGTGGCTGGTCAGGCTGCCGACGCTATTGATGCGCTTCTCGAAGGCGCTGGCGATCACTTCCAGAATACCGACCTTCTCCAGCAGGCCGCCAAACCCGAGACCGAAGATGATGACCGCGACCGAGCCCAGCATGGACTCCATGCCGCCGCGACCGAGAATGTTGTCGATAAAGTCGATGCCGGAGGTGATGGCAAACGGACTATAAGCCGAGTGCATCGCCTTGACCGGATCCATGCCCTGGAAGGCGATGGCCCAGATCAGGCCCAGCAGGGCGCCGAAGCTGATCACCGGGAAGGCGGGCTTGCGATTGGCCAACAGGCCCAGTACCAGCACCACCGGCACTATAGCCAGCGGGGTGATGTTGAACTGGTTGTCGAGAGCCTCCATCACCAGATTGACCTGCTCCAGGCTGACGTTGCCCGAATACTGCATGCCCACTACGGTGAACAGCACGGCGGTGATGACATAGGAGAGCAGGCTGATGGGCAGCATCCCCTTGATATGCTCCACCACGTCGACGTTGGACATGGTCGAAGCCAGCACTACTGAGTCGGAGAGCGGAGAGAGCTTGTCACCAAAATAGACGCCGGAGAGCACGGCACCGGCTACCAGCGGCGCAGGTACGCCGAGGCTGTGGCCGATCCCCATCATGGCGATGCCGGCCGTGGCAGCAGAGCCCCAGGAGGTGCCGGTGGCCAGCGAGGTCAGGGAGCAGATGATCAAGGTTGCCAGCAGGAAGATGGACGGATGGATCACCTTGAGGCCGAAATAGATGATGCTGGGAACAATGCCGCCGGCAATCCAGGTGCCGACCAGGGCACCGACGGAGACCAGGATCAGGATAGCCCCCATTCCCTTGGCAACGCCGTCAACGGCTGCCTGTTCCAGGGATTTGTAATCGTGGCCGAGTTTGATGCCAAGCCCCATGATGACGAACCAGGCGATGAACAACGCCAACTGGATCGGCAGATCGAGCACGCTGGTGAACGAGAATGCCAGGGCCAGGAAAATGGCCAGACAGGCAAACACCTGTGCCATGCCCGGTAGTCGGATGTGGTTTTGTTGGTTTTGCATAGATACTTCCTAAACTCTTGCTCGCCAAGGTCACTCCCTCTCGTCCTGTGGATACATCGATCCCGAGGAGGCAACCCAAAAAGAGGCCGCAATCTACCACAAACCTGACGGGTTAAAGCCCCATCAAATTGGCAAAAATGCACATTTGATTGAAAAAATCACAAATTAGTTGATCTCATAACCCGTTTTTGAGCGGCCTGTTGACACAAAGGGTTACATACGAAGCTTGCCTGTGACGCCACTTGCATCCCCAGTAGATGAAGATGATAATTATTATCAATTGTTGATTGGGGAGAAAACAATGCGCTGGATATTGCGGGGAATGATGTTGCTGGTGGCGGTGGCCGTACTCGCATGGGGTCAGGATAAAGAGTACGGCACCTGGAGTGCCGGTTTTCTGCTGGCTGCCTGGGTGATGCTGGAGCCCGGATTGCGGCCCGCCTTGATCTTGCTGCCAGTGGCCGGGTTGACCGGTATCGTTACCCTGCTCTGGCAGCAGCCCTGGTTATGAGCTTTTGACGGGAGCCTGCTTGATCTTCTGCTGTGCCACCTTGAGCGATTCGACCACCAGCTTCTCCATTTCGGTGCGCTTGGCGTCGGTCAGGAAGTAGATCATGTCGACATTGTGGCGAATATAGTGGGCCGGAAGCTGGTTGAGGGTGAGGCAGCAGAGGTCGGCCATCTGATCGCTGTTGAGCTTTTGCTGCAGCCCCTGTTTCTCAATCTCCTTGAGCACCAGATGTTCGTAAAAGTTGTGAATGTCGGTATCCAGTATCATATGCGTTCCTTGGCATGACGATGAGCGGTGAGTCGTCAAAAGCATAGCCATAACAAGGAGTAAAAACAAAAGGCCCGTCACTTTCGTGATGGGCCTTTTGCGTAAGGAATGGTGCGAAGAGAGGGACTCGAACCCTCACATCCGTGGGACACTAACACCTGAAGCTAGCGCGTCTACCAATTCCGCCACCTTCGCACACTGATTTTCTCCAGCTGGTTTTTAAATGCGGTTGGAGCGCATTGCTCTGTTTTTACATGTCAGAAGCATGGTGCGAAGAGAGGGACTCGAACCCTCACACCCGGGGGGCACTAACACCTGAAGCTAGCGCGTCTACCAATTCCGCCACCTTCGCACATTCGGGTTTCCAGTCTGGATTTACATGCTGTCTGGATAAAGCATGGTGCGAAGAGAGGGACTCGAACCCTCACATCCGTGGGACACTAACACCTGAAGCTAGCGCGTCTACCAATTCCGCCACCTTCGCACATTGTGATACCAGTTTTGATTTACATGCTGTCTGGAGAAGCATGGTGCGAAGAGAGGGACTCGAACCCTCACACCCGGGGGGCACTAACACCTGAAGCTAGCGCGTCTACCAATTCCGCCACCTTCGCACATTCGGGTTTTCTAGTTGGATTTACATGCTGCTGAATCAGCATGGCAGTATTGGTGCGAAGAGAGGGACTCGAACCCTCACATCCGTGGGACACTAACACCTGAAGCTAGCGCGTCTACCAATTCCGCCACCTTCGCATCACTGCGGAGGGGGATTCTATAGAGTTTTGGGGGAGCGTCAACAGCCAAAGGGGACTTTTTTCGCTGTTGACGCTCAAAGTGAAGCCAAGGGTACAAAACTTCAGCAATTAGCTGACGTTTGGCATTCAGTAACGGCCCAATGCGCTCTGATACATCCGTTCATACTGGGTGACCGAGTCAGGCCAGTTGAAGCGGGTGCTCATGGCATTGCGCTGCACCTTGGCAAAACGCTCTTTGTCCTGCAGGAAATAGAGCAGGCTGCGGCGCATGGTATCGAGCAGGATGGCGGCAGTCGGATCGTTGAAGCAGAAGCCGGTGGCATGCTCGGGATCGGCATCCCAATCCACCACGGTATCTTTCAGACCACCCACGGCCCGCACCAGTGGCAGGGTGCCATAGGCGAGGCTGTACATCTGGTTGAGGCCGCAAGGCTCGAACAGAGAGGGCATCAGGAAGAAGTCGGCACCGGCTTCGACCAGATGAGCCAGCCGATCGTCATAGGTGTTGATGAAGGCGAGCTTGCCCGGATAATCCCGGGCCATGGTTTGCAGTTGCGTGGCGAGCGCAGGATCGCCAGAGCCGACGATCACCACTTGTACCTGATGGTGGAGGAATTTCTCCAACGCAGGGAGCAGCAGGGGAACGCCCTTCTGCTCGGTCAGGCGGCAAACCATGCCGTAGATGGGCAAGTCCGCCACGGCCAGCCCCGCTTCCTGCTGCAGGCTCTCTTTGCAGAGCTGTTTGCCAGCCATGTTGTCGATGCTGTAGGTCGCAGGTAGGAATTTGTCGAACTCCGGATCCCAGTCTTTGTAGTCGCAGCCGTTGAGGATGCCGCAGAGATCGGCCGCCCGCTGCTGGAAGATATGTGCCATGCCGTGGGCGCCGAGGTGAGTCAGCAGCTCCTGGGCATAGTTGGGGCTGACCGCATTGATCTTGTCGGCGTAGAGCACCCCGCATTTGAGCAGATTGACGTGGCCGTAGTCGTAGTTGATGCGGCGTTCGTAGTCGGCGATCTCGGGCATGGCCCAGAACTGCTCGCGGCCAAACACCCCCTGAAACGCCGCATTGTGAATGCTGATCACGCTGCGGGTCTGCTGGAAGAAGGGGTTGTGAGCGTGGCGGGTTTTCAGCAGCAGCGGCAGCAGGCCGGTGTGCCAGTCATTGCAGTGGGCGATATCCGGAGCAAAGCCGAGCTGCTCGCAGGCATGGAGGGCCGCGGCCGAGAAGAAGGCAAAGCGCTCGCCATTATCCGGATAGGCCTGATTGTTCTCGGCGTAGAGCTGGGGACGATCGAAATATTGCGGGCAGTCGAGCAGATAGACGCAGACGCCATCCAGCTCCATCTGGTAGATGCGATAACCGATATCCGGCAGCCCGGGGTGGGTTGGCAACCAGCGTGATGCCACCAGTCTGGCCTCATCCCGTCGCTTTATCGTCTTGTAGAAGGGCAGCATGATCCTGACATCATGTCCCTTCTGGGCCAGGTACATCGGCAGGGCTCTGGCGACATCGGCCAGGCCCCCAGTCTTGACCAGCCCCTCAACTTCCGAGGCAACAAACAGGATTTTCAGTGGGTTAATAGCCAACTCTTGCTCCCTTAGGTACCACCACGATACCGCCTTCGGATACGGTAAATCGCTCTCTATCGTGGTCCAGATTTTCACCGATAACGGTGCCTGGCGCAATTTCAACGTTTTTATCAATGATCGCGCGCCGGATGGAGCAGCCTTCTCCAATCTTCACATCCCCCAGCAACACGGATTCACTGATATGGCTGCACGCGCCGATATTGCAGCGGAAACCAAGGATGGATCGCTGGATCTGGCTGCCCTGAATGAAGCAACCGGCGGAGATCAGCGAGTTGGCGATCTTCACCTTGCACTCGTCGCTGTCGATGAAGGTGGCCGGCGGCAGCGCTGGATAGTGGGTGTGCAGCGGCCACTTGCGGTTATAGAGGGAGAAGGGGGGATTGTCGGCCACCAGGTCCATGTGCGCTTGCCAATAAGAGTCTAGGGTGCCCACATCCCGCCAGTAGACGTGCGGTTTCTCGCCGGGGATGACGTTGGTGCTGTAGTCATAGACATAGACGGGGGCGCGCGGGTAGAGGCTCGGGATCACATCCTTGCCAAAGTCGTGGCTGGAGTTCTCTTCGGCGGCATCCCGCTTCAACTCGCGGCAGAGGGCATCGGTCTCGAAGATGTAGTTGCCCATGGAGACCAGCGCCTGGGTCGGATCGCCGGGAATGTGCTTGGGCTGCTTCGGCTTTTCCTGAAAGCCGATCATCCGCCCTTCGGTATTCACCTCGATCACCCCGAAGGCGCTCGCCTCTTCGATGGGCATGCGAAGTGCCGCGACCGTCATGGCGGCGTTCTTCTGCTTGTGGAAGGTGACCATCTGGCTCACATCCATCTTGTAGATGTGGTCGGAGCCGAAGATGCAGACGTGATCCGGTTCGGCTCGCTCGATAAAACCGAGGTTCTGGTAGATGGCATCGGCGGTGCCGTCATACCAGCGTTTGCCCATCCGCATCTGGGCCGGGATGGGATCGATAAAGCGGTCGGTGATGCCGACGATATTCCAGCCCTTCTTCATGTGCAGGTAGAGGGACTGGGATTTGAATTGGGTCAGTACATAGATGCGCAGAAAGTCGGCGTTGACGAAGTTGTTGAGGACAAAGTCGATTAGCCGGTAGCTGCCACCGAAGGGGACGGAAGGCTTGCTGCGGGTGGTGGTCAGAGGCTGCAGGCGAGTACCTTCGCCACCAGCCAGGATCATGGTCAAAATGCCTGCCATCGTATTTCTCTCCCTGAATTAACAACATGAAAAGGTTTTCAATGTTCGGTATAAAAACACCCCTAAAGGGGTGGTTTTTATCGTGTGCTTAATACCTTATCAGATGCCGGATGGCGCTCTCTAGCTGTTTTATTGTGCGGCTTACACTTATTTACATTTTGCTCAGATAGACCTTGAATTTGGCATCACTGCTGATCACTTCAGTCCGTTTGAAGTGTGTCTCCAGTATAGGCTGGTAGCGCAAGAAGGCGTTGGCAACAATGGTCAGCGAACCATTTGGCAGCAAAAATTCAGGTGCCTTGGCCAGGAACTGCTCGGTCGCCGCATAGAAGGTTTTGAGACCCGCATGGAATGGTGGGTTGGAGACGATGTGCTGGAAACGGGTGGAGACATCCGAATAGACATCGGAAGCGGTGACCTTGCCCTGCAGACCGTTGATCGCCAGGGTGCGGCGGCTCGATTCGAGCGCCAGCGCGCTGATATCCACCATGTTGACCTGCAGATCCGGATTGCGCTTGGCCAGCACAGACCCAATCACTCCGGCGCCACAACCGAAATCGAGCAGCTCGCCCTTCATCGGCGGCACGGCGGCCAGCAGCATCTGGGTGCCCAGATCCAGCTCGGCGGCGCTGAAGACGCCGGGCAGCGCCAGCACGGTCAGCTCGGTATCACCGGCCTTGCACTGATAGCGGCCAAACCAGCTATCCAGATCGAACGGGGCGACCGGTTTGCTCAGCTCACCGTGATAGAGCGAGCAGCGGCGGGCCGAATCGCGCTTGATCGGCTTTTCGCCATAGGGGGCCAGCAGCTTGTCGGCGCCATTGATGCCGCCGCGGTTTTCACCGGCGAGGAACAGATCGGCACCCGCTTCCAGCAAGGGGGTCATCATGGCCAGCAGGTATTGTGCCTCGGCCTTGGCTTTGGGCATCAGCAGCAACAGGGCATCGAAGCGGGGGGCGCCGCCGAGCTGGTGGTCGAACAGGATAGCCTCGCCGAGGGCGGCCTGCTGGCTGCGGTAGTAGCAGTAATCGGTGGTAAAGACGGTCAGGGTCTGGGCCAGGCTCACCAGCTGGCGGGGGTAGTCATCCTCCAGCGCGCCACAGACAAGTAGCCGCTTGCCGACAAAGAGGGCTTGGTTTCGTTCCAGCATCTGGCTGACGGCACTGATTGGGCTGCTCATCGGGTCTCTCCACGCAATTTTGGGCGGCCATTATACATAGCCCCTTTCGCCTTGACATTTATGCCGTGTTCCCGAAATATGCCCAGACACCATTTTTTGACCAGAGATGACGAAATGCGGTTCAACGGGTTGAAACGAAAGCACAAAAAAAGCCTGAAATTCGGGCCTGCCGACGTTCGCGCGTAACCTCTCATCCCTGAGAAGCTTCAAACCCCGGTTGCGCACATCGTACCGGGGTTTTTTATTGCCATATGCGCGTCATTTAGGAGAAGGAGATCCCATGTTTCAAGGTTCAATCGTTGCGTTGATCACCCCGTTTCGACAGGGAAAGCTGGATGAAGAGGCGCTGTTGCGTCTGGTGGAGTGGCATATCGAACAGGGCACTCACGGCATTGTGCCGGTGGGTACCACGGGGGAAAGTCCGACCCTGACCCACGACGAGCACTGCCGGGTGGTGGAGCTGGTGGTCAAACAGGTCGCTGGCCGTATTCCGGTGATTGCCGGAGCGGGCTCCAACAATCCGGTCGAAGCCATCGAGTACACCCTCCATGCCGAGCGGGTGGGGGCTGATGCCACTCTGCATGTGGCCGGTTACTACAACCGCCCCAATCAGGAGGGGCTCTACCACCACTTCAAGGCGGTCCACGACGCCACCGCCAAGCCGATCATTGTCTACAACATCCCGCCGCGCGCCATTGTCGATGTGCAGCCCGCCACTCTGGCCCGTCTGGCCGAGTTGCCGCGCATTGCCGGGGTGAAAGATGCCACCGGCGACTTGGCGCGCCCCTGGACCGAGCGCCAGCTGATCAAAAAGCCTTTCGCCTGGCTCTCCGGTGAGGATGCCACTGCGGTTGCTTACAACATCGGCGGTGGTCAGGGCTGTATCTCGGTGACCGCCAACGTGGCGCCCAAGCTGGTGGCCGAGGTTCAAAGTTTGGCGCTGGCTGGCAAGTGGCAAGAAGCGCGTGAGCTGCAAGACCAGCTGATTCCGCTCCATCAGGCGATGTTTGCCGAGCCGAGCCCGGCCGGTGCCAAATATGCCGCTTCCCTGCTCGGTTTCTGCAGCGAGGAGTGCCGACTGCCGGTGATGCCGCTGTCGGAGGCGACTCGCGAGCGCATTCGCAGCGCCATGCAGCAGCTCAACCTGCTGTAATGCAAAACGGGTGAGCCAAGGCTCACCCGTTTTGTTTTCGGCTTTTGTTTCCGGTCTTTATTTCCGACCTTTAGTACCGGTATGGCCACGCTCAGGCTGCGTGATGCAGCCGTGCGGCGATGGCCAGCTGCAACTCGACATACGCCGGATAGAGGAAGAGATCGGCCAGCTCGGCAGGCCACTCGTTTTGCTCGCCCGATTGGGCTTGCAGATGTGCGTGCAGGTTGGTCAATGCTGGCAGCCAAGGTGCGGGTTGTGGCAGCGTGGCCGCAGTGCGGGCGACCAGATCGATCCCTTGGCACAGGGCCGCGAGTGCCTGCTGTTGAATGCCTTCATCCTGCGGATGCTCCAGCCAGAGCTGCTCGTGATGCTGCCAGTGACGCAGCCCCTCGCTTACCCCCGTTATGCCATCCATACCTTCATGCTCGACCAGCGCCTGCAGGGACAGCGGTTTGCCAAGACCAGCCAGTCGATAGCCGCGCTGGGCCTTGGATTGGGCGCCGAGGCGCAGCCCGCCGATCCTAGCAAGGCGCCGGGCCAGTGCAAATAGCGCCGCGGTCGCGCCGGATTTGAGCTCCAGTTCCAGCTCGTTGATGGTGGTGCTGCCTTGACTGCCGACGATCTCTCCCTGATCCCAGGCCAGCTCAATCTCGGCCCCCTCGAAGGCGATCAGCCAATGGCGGCGCAGGAAGTCGGTACGAAACTGAGCGACCAGCTGTTGCTGAATGTGGTCGCGCTCGGTCAGAGTCGGCCAAATCTCATCGGGAAAGGCCGAGAGGGTCGGCAGATCGTCGCTGACGGGGGTGTTGTACTCGGGTCTGGCGTGCAGGCCGCCCACCACCTGGCCGCGGCATTTGATGGTCTGCTCGGCGAAGGCATCGCAGCGGCGAATACGTAGCCCCATATCCAGACGACGCAGGTCGAGGGTCGGCGTGTCGAAATAGACGTTGCCGAGCTGCTGTTGTGACGATTCTTTAATCTCAAGAGAATTCAGCAGGTTGGATAACTCGGCTTGAATGTCGCGGGCGACAAAAAACTTTATCTCGATCTCAGTTTGCATAGTCATTCCGGGCTGGCAGGCAACTTTGGGGGGCAGGATTCGGGTCGCGGGGATATAATGCCCGCGAGACGACTAGATTAATTCGCGGTTTAATTGAGGGCGCAGTTCGGTTACCATGCGCGCCTCATAAAATCGTATCGAGTGTTTTTTCACCGACACAGGTTTGGCCATGCCAGTAAATACTATTTTGGGGCTTTTTGCCAAGTCCCCCATCAAGCCGCTGCAGAAGCATATCGTCAAGGTTCACCAGTGCTCCCAGCAGTTGGTTCCTTTCTTTGACGCCGTTGCCGAAGACCGTTGGGAAGATGCCGAGAAGATCCGGCAGCAGATCGCCCAACTGGAAAAAGAGGCAGATACCCTCAAGCGTGAAATCCGTCTGAAACTGCCTCGCGGCCTGTTCCTGCCGGTTGCACGTACCGACCTGCTGGAGCTGTTGACCCAGCAAGACAAGATTGCCAACCGTGCCAAGGATATCTCCGGCCGCATGCTTGGTCGTCGCATGGAGTTCCCCGCCGAAATGCGGACGGATTTCATGGCTTACCTCAAACGTTGTATTGATGCGACCGCTCAGGCCGAGAAAGCGATCGGGGAGCTCGACGAGCTGCTCGAGACCGGCTTCAAAGGACGGGAAGTGGAAATGGTTGCCGAGATGATCCACCAGCTGGATCTGATCGAGGACGATACAGACACCATGCAGATCGGACTGCGCCAACAGCTGCAAGCGGTTGAGCACAACTACAATCCGATTGATGTGATGTTCCTTTACAAGATCCTCGAATGGGTAGGTGACCTGGCAGATCAGGCCGAGCGTGTAGGCGCCCGTCTGGAACTGATGCTGGCTCGTTCGTAATCGACTGACTGGGTAAACACTATTAATGGACATTATCGCGAATTACGGCACCACTCTGGTGCTCGTGGCGGCCTTGTTCGGCTTTTTGATGGCTTGGGGCATTGGCGCGAATGACGTAGCCAACGCCATGGGAACATCGGTCGGCACCAAATCCCTGACCATCCGTCAGGCGATCATCATTGCCATGATCTTCGAATTTGCCGGCGCCTATCTGGCCGGTGGCGAAGTGACGGCCACCATCCGTAACGGCATCATCGACAGCAATGCGTTTGTCGATAGCCCGGACCTGCTGGTGCTCGGCATGATCGCCTCCCTGCTGGCGGCAGGCGCCTGGTTGATCCTCGCCTCCTACTTCGGCTGGCCTGTCTCGACCACTCACTCCATCATCGGCGCCATCGTCGGTTTTGCGGTGGTGAGCATTGGCCCGGAAGCGGTGCAGTGGAGCAAGTTTGGCGGCATCGTCGGCTCTTGGGTCATCACCCCGGCCATCTCAGGTGTCATCGCCTACTTCATGTTCATCAGCGTGCAGAAGCTTATCTTCAACACCGATGATCCCCTGAACAACGCCAAGCGCTATGTGCCGTTCTACATGTTCCTGACTGCGCTGGTGATCTGTCTGGTGACCATCAAGAAGGGGCTGACCCACGTCGGTCTGCACCTGAGCGATGGCGAGGGCATTCTGCTTTCCATCGCCATCTCCATCGCAGTGGCGTTTGCCGGCTGGATCTACATTCGCGGCCAGAAGTACAACCCGCAGGATGACAGCAAGATGCACTTCGCCAACGTGGAGAAGGTGTTCGGCATCCTGATGGTGATCACCGCCTGTGCCATGGCCTTTGCCCACGGCTCCAACGATGTGGCCAACGCCATTGGCCCGCTCTCTGCGGTGGCCTCTATCGTGGCTTCCGGTGGCGAGATTTCCAGTCAGGCTGCCATTGCCTGGTGGATCCTGCCCCTCGGCGGTATCGGTATCGTGATCGGTCTGGCGACCATGGGCGAGAAGGTGATGGCGACGGTCGGTACCGGCATCACTCACCTGACCCCGAGCCGTGGTTTTGCTGCCCAGCTGGCGACTGCCGCGACCGTGGTGATTGCCTCCGGTACCGGTCTGCCCATCTCCACCACCCAGACCTTGGTCGGTGCTGTGATGGGTGTCGGTCTGGCGCGCGGCATTGCGGCGCTGAATCTGGGGGTACTGCGCAACATCGTGGTCTCCTGGATCATCACCCTGCCTGCCGGTGCCATCCTGGCTATCGCCATTTTCTACGTGCTGCAGGCCTGCTTCTCCTAATCGAAGCGGCATTCAGCAAAAAGCCCGAGTCATCGACTCGGGCTTTTTTTATTGTGCGCGGGAGAGAGGTGCTGCTCCCTTTGCAATCTGCCTTAGAGGCTGGCGCAGATCTGCCACAGATCGTACTGGATAGCGGCGGCGGTCACTTCCCGACCCGCTCCCGGCCCCTGGATCACCAGCGGGTTGGTGCGGTAGCTGTCGCTCTCGATGGCGAAGATGTTGTCGCACGGCAAGAGGTTGGCAAACGGGTGGTGCGGCTCCAGCGCCTCCAGTCCGACCCGCGCCTTGCCGTCATGCTCGAAGCGGGCGACGTAGCGCAGTACCTTGCCGAGGCGCTTGGCCCCTTCGAAGGCGGTCTGGATCGGGCCATCCAGCTCTTTCAGTCTGTCCATAAACTGATCGGTGGTCACCTTGCGCAGCGTAACGGGCACCAGATTCTCCAGCTCGATATCGGCGGAGTCGAGCTCAAAGCCTGCCTCCCGCGCCAGAATAAGCAGCTTGCGCCGCACATCCTGACCGGAGAGATCCTCGCGGGGATCCGGTTCGGTCAGGCCGTGCTGCCACGCCTCGTCCACCAGTTCGGAGAAGGGGCGGGTGCCGTCATACTGCTGGAACAGCCAGGAGAGGGTGCCGGAGAAGATGCCGGAGACCCCCTGAATGCGGTCGCCGCTCTGACGCAGCATCTGGATGCTGGACTGGATTGGCAGCCCTGCGCCCACGGTGGCGTTGTAGCGCCACTGCACCTGATGGTCACGGCAGGTCTGCTTGATGCGCTGGTAGAACTCGCTGTCGGCGGCACCGGCAAACTTGTTGGCGGCGATGATATGAATGCCGAGCTGGGCAAAATCCGGATAGTAGCGGCTCACCGTTTCGCTGGCGGTCATGTCCAGCGCAACCAGCGCATCGAAGCCGTGCTGCTCAAGCTGGGAGAGCAACTCCGGCCAGATCAGCGGCTTGGGATAGAAGTTGTCCTGTACCTTGAGGGGGTTGAGCCCCTCTTCATCGAGCAGACCCCCCTCCGAGCTGAACACCCCGTAGAGGGTGAGCGCCAGATTGAGTTCATGTTCCAGCCGTGCCTTTTCGCGGGCATAGAGGCTCAGCCAGTGGCCGCCGATATTGCCCTTGCCGAACACCACCAGTCCGACCCGGGTCGGGCGGCTGAAGAGGGCGCTGTGCAGGGCGATGAGCAGCGGCTCCAGCACTACCTGACGCAGCACGGCCACCAGACTCAGGCCATCTCGGGCCACCTGTACGAACTCCAGTGGTTGATCTGCCAGCAGCTGATAGAAGCGGTGACACTGCTCCGCGTTGTCGGTGACCCCTGCCCCTACCAGCGCCACCAGACTGAACCCCTCCTTCTGAATGAGGCCGGTGAAGCTCCCTTGCAGCTGGAAGTCGCGCAGCAGCTCGAAGGCGCCTTGTGCCACCTCGAGGGTGTAGGCGAGGCGCAGGATCCGGCGATCCGGCTGGCGCTGCAGGGTGAGCGGGTTGAGGCGGTGACGGGCCAGATGGGCCTCGATGGTGGCCACCGTCTGCTCATAGTTGGTCTGCGGCAGCACCTTCAGCTCGATGAGGGCGATCTGATCCACCGAGGAGACGATGCGGGCGCCGCCGGAGCGGGGGGCGCGGCGCAGGATATGGGTGCAGCCCTCATCCGGGTTGTAGCTGCAGCGCAAAGTGAGGCGCTGGCGGCTGTCGGCCACTGGTTGCAGGGTGCGCGAGTGCAATACTGAAGAGCCAAGACGGGCCAGCTCGTTGGCTTCCGCGAGGCTCAAGCGCTCCAGTAGGCGTGCTTCTTTCACCCGACGCGGGTCGGCGCTGTAGACACCGGCCACGTCGCTCCAGATGGTGGTGGATTCGCCGTCCGCCAGCAGCGCCAACAGGCTGGCGCTGTAGTCGGATCCGTTGCGACCGAGCAGCAGGGAGCGCCCCTCCATGTCGGCGGCGATAAAGCCGGTCACCACGATGCGACCGGCATGTTCGGCCAGCCGCGCCTTGAGCAGCTCGCTGGAGAGGGCGGTATCCACCTTGACCAGAGCGCCATCCTCGGCGCGCAGGAAACTGCGGGCATCGAGCCAGATAGCCTTGTCGCCTCGGCTGGTGAGCAGGGCCGCCAGCAGGCGCGCCGACCACACCTCGCCAAAAGCGAGCAGGCCGTTGCGGGCGAAGCGATCAAACTGTCCCTCCAACGTTTTGGCTATCAGTTGCATGTCGTCGGCCAGCTGCTTGCTCAGATCAAGCTGTAGCTCGCCCTCCAGCAGGCCATCGATCAGGCTCTGCTGATAGGCCTGCAGGGCAGAGATGGCTTCACCGGCGGCTTCGTCCCCCGCTTCGGCTAGCTCCACCAGCTGGATCAGCCGGTTGGTGGTCTTGCCGGCGGCGGAGACCACGATCAGTTCATCCCCGCCCACCTGTTGTTCAACGATACTGGCGACCCGGCGATAACAGACCGGATCCGCCAGACTGCTGCCACCAAATTTGTGGACGTGACGTCGCTTCAATCCTGCTTCTGCTGCCACCGCGATCTCTCCTTGTTGCTGCTGTTCCATTACTTCGCTACCTGTTCTGCCTGCTGCGCCTGTTCAAAAGCCTGAGCCAGATCGGCCACCAGGTCTTCACCGTGTTCAATACCGACCGACAACCGCAGCAGTTGGGCGCTGATGCCTGCTGCCTGCTGCGCCGCCGGGGTCATGGCCCTGTGGGTCATGCTGGCCGGATGGGCCACCAGACTCTCCACCCCGCCGAGGGACTCGGCCACCGAGAAGAGGGTGAGGGCCGCGAGGAAGGCGCGAATGCCTGTCTCGCTGCAATCGAGTTCAAAACTTAGCATGGCGCCGAAGCCGGACTGTTGACGGCGCGCAATATCGTGACCCGGATGGCTAGGCAGGCTGGGGTGATAGATGCGTTTCACCAGCGGCTGCTGTTGCAGGAAGGTGAGGATGCGGTCGGTGTTCTCCTGATGGGTGCGCAATCTGGGTGCCAGAGTGCGCAGGCCGCGCAGGGTGAGGTAGGAGTCGAACGCCCCGGAGGTGAGCCCCAGACAGTTGGCCCACCACACCAGCGACTCGGCCAGTGCTGCCTCCTTGGCTATCGCCACTCCGCCCACCACGTCTGAGTGACCGTTGATGTACTTGGTGGTGGAGTGCACCACCACATCGGCACCGAGGGCCAACGGTTGTTGCAGCAGAGGGGAGAGGAAGGTGTTGTCCACCACCACATGCGCACCCACCTCGTGGGCGGCGCTGGCAATGGCGCTGATATCCACCACCCGCAGCAGCGGGTTGGAGGGGGTCTCGACCCATACCAGCGCAGGTTTTTGCGCCAGAGCGGCGGCCAGTGCGGCCTCGTCCCCCTGATCGACAAATTGCACCCGGTAGTGGCCCTTGGCCGCCAGATACTCGAACAGGCGCCAGGTGCCGCCGTAGCAGTCGTGGGGGGCGATCAGCAGATCTCCCGCCTTGAGCAGTGCTGTGGTGACCAGATGGACGGCCCCCATGCCGGTGCCGGTGACCACGGCGCCTACGCCCCCTTCCAGCGCCGCCAGCGCATCCGCCAGATTGGTACGGGTCGGGTTGCCGGAGCGGGCATAATCGTATTGACGGGGCTCGCCAAAGTCGGCAAAGGTGTAGTTGCTGGAGAGGTAGATGGGGGGCACCACGGCACCGTGTTGCTGGTCTGTCTCAATCCCGGTGCGAACCGCCAGGGTGGCCTTGTGGGTCATATCACTCTCCTTGATGTCTCTTTACACGCCGGCATCTTGCTGCCACGCGCCATCCCGCCATTGCGGGCTCATGGTCAACCACACTACGCCAGCTTAAAAAAGCCGTCAACACTTCCAGACGTCTAAATGGCTTTGCTGTTGGATTGCCATTAATTTCCTTAAGGGTTAAAATCCGCGCTCACGGCTAAATGAGAACAGGTGAGTCATGGGAACAGAGTGGAACGGCGACTACGTCAGCCCCTACGCGGAACACGGTAAGAAGAGCGAACAGGTCAAGAAGATTACCGTCTCGATCCCGCTCAAGGTGTTGAAAGTGTTGACCGATGAGCGCACCCGCCGTCAGGTGAACAACCTGCGTCATGCGACCAACAGCGAGCTGCTCTGTGAAGCCTTCCTGCACGCTTTCACCGGCCAGCCGCTCCCTTGCGACGAAGATTTGCGCAAGGATCAACCGGACAGTGTCCCGGCCGAAGCGCGCGCCATCATGGAAGCGCTGGGCAAAGAGATCGAAGATTTCGACAAGGAATAATCCCCAATGACGCGGTCCTGGCCGCGTCATTGCTATCTGCCATGTCCCGCTTCAGCCTGCGTCACTATCACCACCACGTCTGCAGCCATAGCCACGACTTTGCCCAGCTGGTGATCCCCCTCGACGGCCCCCTCGAGATCGAGGTGCAGGGCCGGGGGCGCAGGCTTGCCCCCGGTTCTGTCTGCGTCATCGCTCCCGGCGAGCGGCACGATTATGCCGCCGATCCGGCGCTTTCGTTTCTGGTGCAGGAGAGCGACTGGCTGCCCGGCGATCTGGCGGCCTGCCCCTTTATCGAGCTGGATGAGCCCCTGCGCCACTACCTCGCTTTTCTGCACCGCATGGTGGCCGAGGGGCGGCAGGTGGCGGGCATGGAGCAGGTGTGGCTCTCCCTGCTTGCGGAAGGGCAGGGGATGCAGAGTGCAGCCATGCCGCGCCTTGCCGCTCGCATCCTCAAGGTGCAGCGCCATATCGATGCCAACCTCGCCGCCCCGCTGACCAATCAGCAACTCGCCGCCATCGCTTGCCTTGGCCAGAGCCAGTTCAAGCTCGCATTTCGCCAGCAGTTGGGGGTGAGCGTCTCCCACTACATTCGCAGTCGACGCATGGCGCTGGCGCGTACCCTGCTTGCCGGTACGCAGCTGCCTGTTGGCGAGATTGCCAGCCGCTGCGGTTACCAGAATCAGGGGGCGTTCAGCGAGCGCTTCCTGGCCGAGACCGGGCTCACGCCCTCCCTCTGGCGCCAGCAAAACGGCCGCCTGCCGTAACGAAACGGCTGATCGCCGAAGACGGGATGCTCTCTTTGGGCCATGCTGCGGGTCATGCAAGGTGCACGATAAACAGGAGCCAAGATGGAGACGATTAGCTGGCAGGATTTCGAAATGGTGGAGCTGAGGGTGGGCACCCTGGTGCGGGTCGAGCCGTTCCCCGAAGCGCGCAAACCGGCCTACAAGGTGTGGGCGGATTTTGGCCCCGAACTGGGGATACGAAAGAGCAGTGCCCAGATCACCGCCCTCTACCAGCCAGAGCAGCTGGTGGGCCGCCAGATCATCGCCGTAGTCAACTTCCCGACCAAACAGATAGGGCCGTTTCAGTCTGAATTTCTGCTGACCGGTTTCTACCGGCCGGATGGCGCCGTAGTAATGGCTATCCCCGAGCAAGCGGTGGAGAACGGCGCCAAGCTGGGCTGAGTTCACACCCGAACAGAGACAAGAGAGGCGACCCAAGGTCGCCTCTCTTTTTGCTTGTTGTTCGCCGTTACTTCAACAGGCTGAAGATCAGCGCCGATACCGCCAGCGAACCGGTTAGCAGGATAAAGCCGTTGGTCCAGCCGTGACGGAAGCGGGCCAGCGCCTCCACCTTGTAGATCGCAATCACCGGCATGATGAAGAGGATCATGGCGATGACGGGGCCGGAGAGGGTCTCCATCAGACCCAGGATGCCGGGGTTGATCACAGCCGCTCCCCAGATGGCGAAGAACATCAGGGCGATGCCGAGCCGGTCCGCCTTCGCCAGCGGCAGGCCGGTGGGCTTGGCGATCAGGCTTTTCAGGCTCTCCCGGGCCCCGAGGAAGTGGCCGAGGAAGGAGGAGCTGATGGCGATGAAGGCGATGAGCGGCCCCAAGGTCACTATCACAGGGTTGTCGGTGATGTTGGCAAGATAGGAGAGCACCGAGACGTTCTGGGCCTTGGCCTCGGCCAGCTGGGCCGGGGAGAGGCTCAGCACGCAGGAGAAGACGAAGAAGAGCACGAAGCCCACCAGCATGACGGTGGTGTTACGCAGGATCAGGCCGCTCTTGGCCTCCGCCTGCTCGCCATATTCACGGCGCTGCACGTTGGCAAAGCCGGAGATGGCGGCGGCGTGGCTGAAGGCGAACACTGTCACCGGCAGCGCCAGCCAGACGGTGTTGAGGAAGCTGGCCCCCTCGAAGGCGGTCGCCTCCGGCCAGTGCCACTGGGGGATCAAATAGCAGGAGAGCGCCGCCAGAATGGCCGCCAGGGGGTAGACCATGAAGGCAAAGGCCCGCAGCATCGCCTTCTCCCCCGCCATCATCACCGCGATCATGGCGAACACCAGCAGGCCGGAGAGCATCACCCGGTTTGGGGCATCCATGCCGAGCTGGTTGATCATGAAGCTCTCCACCGTGTTGGTCAGCCCGACGCCGTAGATGAGCAGGATCGGGAAGATGGAGAGGAAGTAGAGCGCCGAGATGAGGCGACCGGCCATCTTGCCGAAGTGCTCCTCGGCCACCTCGGTGAAGTCGGCGTGGGGGCGAGAGGAAGAGAGCACGAAGCGCGCCAGCCCGCGGTGGGCCAGGAAGGTCATGGGACCGGCCAGCACCGCCACTATGACGAGGGGCCAGATGCCCCCCAGACCCAGGTTGATGGGCAGGAAGAGGATGCCCGCGCCAACGGCGGTGCCAAACAGGCTGATGACCCAGTGGGTATCGTGACGACGCCAGCGGGTGATGCTGGCAGTGGTGGAGCAGGAACCGGATAGCTCCTTGGTAGCCTCTACAGATAAACTCATTACTAATTCACTTTTTGTTAGTGTTTTAATCTGAGTTTATTGTGGTTTATCGGGATTTAATTCTCAAAAAGCGAGACTGAAACATATCACTGCCATTGCGGGGTTTAGCCAGCGAGATTGGGAATGGAATCTGTGTCACAGAATGCAACAAAACTGAAAATGGTGATTTTTATGAAATATAAAACCAAAATTTTATCTGCGATCATTTTTTTATTTTGGCTAATAAGGTGTTTTCAGAATTACGTGAAAAATCGCACCATTTCTCGCCGACCAATTGTGATGTTTCACTATCATTTCGCTTCTTTGCCAGCGTATCACGCTGTGCAAGCGCGCCTTGACCAGCGGATCACACCGGCCATCACCCCGGACAACTACTCTGAAAAAGCAGGCGGCCATCGGGCCGCCTGCATGTCTGGAGTGATGATATCGCTACTCGTCTAGTGGGCAAGAATGTTGCCCCAGGCGAGATCCGGATCCCCCATCACGATAAAGTCAGGGTTCTCCAGCGACTCGGTTTCGTTGTAGCTGAGTGGCTGCAACGCCAGGCTGAGGATGCGGCCACCGGCTGCCTCGACGATGCACTGGGCGGCGGCGGTGTCCCACTCGCCGGTGGGGCCGAGCCTTACGTAGCAATCGGCTGCCCCTTCCGCCACCAGGCAGGATTTGAGGGAGCTGGAACCAAGCGGGATCAGCTCGTAGTTGATGGCCGGGTTGAGGCGGCGGGTGAGGTTCTCCAGCTTCTGGCGACGGCTGATGGCCACCACTAGCGAGTCAGGCTGGTCATGCTCGTGGTGCATGGCGCTGATGGGCAGTACCTCGCCATTCACCTCCTTGAAGGCGCCGTAGCCGCGCACCGCCCAGTAGAGCACGTTGGACTCGGGAGCATAGATGACCCCGAGCACCGGCACATTGTCCCGCACCAGAGCGATCAGGGTGGCGAAATCGCCGCTGCCCGCAATAAATTCGCCAGTGCCGTCGAGGGGATCCACCAGCCAGTACTGCCGCCAGTTGGATCGTTGGCTGAAGGGGATGTCGGCCGCCTCTTCGGTCAGCACCGGCACATGGGGGGTGAGCGCCGAGAGCGCCTGTTTGAGGTAGGCATCGGCAGCAAGATCGGCACTGGTGACCGGGGTCGCATCCTCCTTCAGCTGACGCTCGAACTGACCGCCGTGATAGATGTCGTGAAGGATCCTTCCGGCTTCGCGGGCAATCTCCTTGACCCCCGGCACCCAGGCCAACAACTCCTGCATCTCGTTATCCTCTGTCTGTTAACTGCCCGTCTGCGGGCTACTCTGCCTGCTCCGCCAGCCACTTCTGGGCCAAGAGCAGGGCACTGATGCTGCGCGACTCGGTGAAGTCGGGTCGCGCCAGCAATTCGTCGATCCGGTTGAGGGGCCAGGGGATCACCTCGAGGGGTTCAGGCTCGTCGCCGATCCGCTGCTCGGGGAAGAGATCCCGTGCCAGTAAAATGTCCATCCGGCTGGAGAAGTAACCCGGCGCCAGCGACACCTGTTTGAGCAGGGTTAGGCTGCTGGCGCCAAAGCCCGCCTCCTCCATCAGCTCCCGGTTGCCCGCCTCGAAGGCATCTTCACCGGGGTCGATCAGCCCCTTGGGAAAGCCCAGCTCGTAGGAGTGGGTGCCCGCGGCATATTCGCGCACCAGCAGCAGGGTGTGGGCATCGAACAGCGGTACCACCATGACGGCGCCCCGGTTGCCGCCGCGCATCCGCTCGTAGACTCGCTCTTCGCCGTTGGAGAATTTTAGGTGTAGCGATTCCACCTTGAACAGTCGGCTCTCGGCTACGATATCGGCCTTGAGGATCTCCGGCTTGCTCTTGGGGTGATCCAGTTGGTCGGCTGAGATGTGCTCGGGTTTGCTCTTGTGGGGGTCGCTCATCGGACGCTGGCTGCTCGTTAAAAAATCGTGCTTCAAGAGTAAACGACTCTCACACTGAACACCACGGGCCAGGGATGGCAAAGGGGGAGGAAAAATCCGTTATACTGCCGCCCCGTTTTCTGAGATCCGCGATCAAGAGGCCCGATGCCACACTCCCGCTCCACCACCTTGCCCTGGCACCAGATAGATACCGTCTTGCTCGATATGGATGGCACCCTGATCGATCTCCATTTTGACAACCACCTCTGGCAGCAGCTGGTGCCAGAGCGTTACGCCGAGCGGCTCGGCCTGCCGCTGGATGAAGCCAAAGCGCAGATCGATGTCCACTATCACGCCGTCAACGGCACCCTCAACTGGTACTGCGTGGATTACTGGAGCGAGACCCTGGGGCTCGACATTCGTGCCCTCAAGCAGGAGCTGCTGGCGAAGATCCAGTGGCGTCCCCATGCCATCCCTTTTCTGGCCGAGTTGCGTGCCGCGGGCAAGCAGCTGGTGCTTTTCACCAATGCCCACCCCGCCAGTCTGTCGGTGAAAGATGCGCAGCTCGGTCTTGCCGAGCATCTGGATCTGATGGTGAGTACCCACGAACTGGGTTGGTCGAAGGAGAGCCAGCACTGCTGGCAGGCACTGGCCGAGCGGCTGGCGTTCGATCCGGCCCGTACCCTGTTTGTGGATGACAGCGAGCGGATCCTGCGGGCTGCCGCCGACTATGGTATCGGCTATCAGCTGGCGATCCAGAATCCGGATAGCTGCAAGCCGGAGCAGAGCATTACCGCTTTTCCGGCGATCCGCGACTATGTCGAGTTGCTGCCGTTGGCAATCTGAAGCAGTTCAAACAAGAGAGGGCTGCATCGTGCAGCCCTCTTTCTTTGATTTGAATTTTGGTTATCTGACGCCTGATGGCGAAAAATCACAGCTCCCGAAACGGGCGCCGCTTCTCCTCTTCGATGACGATCGCCTCCAGATTGGCGATCCGCTCCTGCAATTCTCTGATGATCATATCCTGCTTGCCGAGGCGGTCGGTGATGCGTGCATCCCCCATCTGATAGCGGGCCCGCTTGCCGAGATATCCGAACAATAGGCTGATAAATACGATCAGGACTATGCCTGTCCACATGGTCATGTCACGACTCCTTGTCGTCTATAAACGGCGAAAACGCTGATGAGGTTTGCTCTGTTTTCTCATAGCCGCCGAGCGGCCGCAATGGGGCCCATTGTCCCTTTGTGACGCAGACAGCTATTGCTGCCAGAGTGGCCGACCGACCCAGAGCGCCCACAGGGTGAGGTGCAACAGCACGATAAACCAGAAGACCAGCCGATAGCTGCGCTTCTGGGTCTTGTGACGCAGCCACTGGCGGGCCACCAGTGCCCCCGGCCAGCCGCCGCACAGCTCCAGCAGGTGCAGGCGAGATTCGGGAATGCGCCACTCGCCCCGCACCGCCTGCCGCTTGTCCCAGGCGTAGGCCGCCAGCGTCAGCAGACTCATGGTCAGCTGTGCGGCCAGTGGCCACCACTGCTGGCTGTCGAGGCCGAGCCAGAGGGTCCAGCCCAGCGGCAGCAGCGCCAGCGCCATCACTGGGCCAGCTCCCAGCAGCGCTCCTCATCCTGCTTGAGAGTGCGGATCACCTTGGCCGGATTTCCCACCGCCACCGAGTCGGCCGGGATGTCGCGGGTCACCACGGCGCCTGCGCCAATGATGGAGCGCGGCCCTATAGTGACGCCGGGGCAGATGATGGCACCACCGCCAATCCAGCAGTCGTCACCGATCCGCACCGGCTTGTTGTAGGCGGTCCAGTTACGTCGCTCCAGATAGTTCATGGTGTGGGTGGCGGTGTAGATCTGGACGTTGGGGGCCAGCAGCACATGGCTGCCGATATGCACTTCGCCCACGTCGAGAATGGTGACGTTGAAGTTGAAGAAGGTCTTCTCGCCGATATGGATGTTGCGGCCGAATTCGCAGGTAAATGGCGTGCTGATCCAGCAGGAGTCGGGGCAGTGGCCAAAGAGCTCGCGGCAGATCTGCTGGCGCAGAGGGGCATCGCCTGCAGGTGAACCATTGAGCCGGGCCAGCAGCGCCTGACCGCGGATCCGGTCGTTGGCTATCTCCTCGCTCTGGCTATCCAGTGCCCCGCCAGCCAGTACCTTGTCCCAGTCGCTCGCCATTGCTACTTCCTCATGCTGCAAGAGCAGGCAGTATACGTGACAGTCAAGGGGCCGTCAGTTTGTCACTTGTTGCAGGTGATCCTCGTCAACCTGCGGGCCAGACGAGGGGCAGGATCAGCAGGGCCGAGATGAAGTAGGGGAGCAGCACCCGCAGCCCTAGACTGCGACCGCCTATCCCCAGGGCCAGCAGCCCCTTCACCAGCGAGTTGACCAGCCCGGCGAGCAGGATGCCGCGGGCCGCCACCTCCAGCGCCAGCTCTTTATGGGAAAGTTGGGAGAGCGACAAGGTGATGGCGTCCACGTCGGTGATCCCCGACACCAACGCCAGCAGATAGACCCCCGAGTTGCCAACCTTGTCTTGCAGCAGCGTTGCCATAAAGCCGATCAGCGCCAGCAGCAGGCCGAACTTGATGGCGGTGGCGAGATCGAGCGGGTTGCTGGTTTCCGGTTTTACCGGGCCGTCGGTCAGCTCCTCGCGCTGACGCCAGAACCAGAAGGCAAAGCCGTAGACTGTGGTGGCCAGCAGCAACAGGGGGGCGATGAGGCGCATCGCCAGCTCGCTGTGAATCAGCAGCACCAGCACCAGCAGCCGCAGCCACATGGTGGCCCCCGCCAGCAGGATGCCGGTGGCCAGCAGCCGTTCCAGCCCCCCCTGCTCCTTGTTGAGACGGGCGAACTGCAGGGTAAGGGCGGTGGAGGAGGCCAATCCCGCCAGTATGCTGGTGAGCACCAGCCCGGCGCGGGTGCCGAGCAGCCGCACTGCGAAGTGGCCACAAAACGAGATGCCGGCGATCACCACCACCATCAGCCAGATCTTGAAGGGGTTAAAGGCATCGAGGGGGCCCATCTCCTCGTTGGGCAGCACCGGCAGCAGCACCAGCGAGATGAGCAGAAAACGCAGGGTGGCGTGGAATTCGGTTTCGCTCAGAAACAGCATCCCCTGCTGGATCTTGCCCTTGAGCCCCATCAGCAGGGCCGCCAGCACGGCGCAGGCGACCGCCTCGCTCGGGCTCAGCAGTACCGACATCAGCCCCAGCAGATAGGTGAGCAGCATAGCCACCGAGCTGGTGAGGCCGAACTCTCCCTGCCAGCGCTGGGCCAGCCAGACCGAGAGGCCGCAGCCGGTCACCACCGCCAGCAGGCCGAGCAGCGGCAGCCAGGGGCCCAGAGTCGGTAGCAGCAAACCGCACACCCCGCCGAGCAGGCCGATGAGGCCGTAGGTCCGCATTCCGGCGATGCGCTGGTTGTCCCCCAGCTGGCGCACCTGCCAGCCCCGCTCCAGTCCGATGATAAGGCCGATGGCCAGCGAGACCAGGGCTCCGTTGACGGGTTCGGCATTGATCCACATGGCGGCTTCCTTTTCGCGTTGTTGCTGCCTGATCCCATGATGGCACAGGGCGTAAGGAGGCAGAGGGGCATGGCTCACAGAGTCTGCGTCCGGCTCCCGGTGCGGGTGGCTGAGCTGATATGAGCAAAAGAGATAAGCAAAGAGTTATTTCTTTCTTCTGGGCATAACAACTCCACGGCATGCTGTTCTCAACCCAACAAGATATGGAGTATCACCATGAAACTGCGAATGACCGCCCTGACCCTGCTCTCTCTGTTGGCATTGGGCCAGGCCAATGCCGCCGAGATCCGCCTGCTCAACGTCTCTTACGATCCGACCCGCGAGCTGTTTCAGGAGTACAACGCCGCCTTTGCCAAGGAGTGGAAGGCCAAAACCGGCGACGACGTGGTGGTGAGCCAGTCTCACGGTGGCTCCGGCAAGCAGGCCCGCGCTGTGGTGGATGGACTGGAGGCCGACGTGGTATCGCTGGCGCTCGCCTACGATGTCAACGCCATCGCCAAGGCGGGGCTGACCGCTGCCGACTGGCAGAGTCGACTCGGCAACAACGCCTCGCCCTATACCTCCACCATTGTCTTCCTAGTGCGCAAGGGCAATCCCAAGCAGATCAAGGATTGGGATGATCTGGTGCGCAAGGATGTCGCCATCGTGACTCCCAATCCCAAGACCTCCGGCGGGGCACGCTGGAACTATCTGGCCGCCTGGGGCTATGCCCTGAAGAAGAGCGGCAGTGAAGAGGGGGCCAAGCAGTTTGTCGGCGATCTCTTCAAGAACGTGAAGGTGCTGGACTCAGGCGCCCGCGGTGCCACTACCAGCTTTACCGAGCGTGGTCTCGGTGACGTGCTGCTGGCGTGGGAGAACGAAGCCCTGCTGGTGCTTGGTCAGGCGGGTGCCAGCGACAAGTTCGAGCTGGTGGTGCCTTCGGTCTCCATTCTGGCGGAGCCGCCGGTCGCGGTGGTGGACAAGGTGGCCAGGAAGCACGGTACCGAAGCGGTGGCCAAGGCCTATCTCGATTATCTCTACTCTGACGAGGGGCAGCATATCGTCGCCAAACATCACTATCGCCCCAGCAACCCGGCGATCCTGAAGGAGACCGCGGCCCAGTTCCCGCAGCTTGCCTTCTTTACCGTCAAGGATCTGGAAGGGGATTGGGAGAAAGCCCAGAAGAAACACTTCGCCCAGGGCGGTCTGTTTGACCAGATCTACCAGCCGGGTCGTTGATAGCTTCGTTATCCATCACTGAACTGGCCCCTGTGCCAGCCGATAGGAGCACCAAGATGAACAAGATCCTCCTGGTTCCCGGTCTGCACAACAGTGGGCCGGATCACTGGCAGAGCCGCTGGCACGATCATTTTCCCCAATGGCAGCGGATGACCGGGCTACCTTGGGACAAGCCGGACCTCAGGGTCTGGAGTGCCAAGCTGGCGAGCAAGCTGAAACGTCGCCGCAGCCGGGTCCATCTGGTGGCTCACTCTTTTGGCGCGCTGACTGCCATTGCGGCGGCCCGCTTGCAGCCGGAGAAGGTGGCCTCGATCTTTCTGGTGGCGCCCGCCGATCCCGCCCGTTTTGGCATTGCGGATGAGGCCTTGGCCGGGCCGCTGCAGGTGTCGGCCCAGCTGGTGGCCAGCCGCAATGATCCCTGGATGAGCTTTGAACGGGCCGAATACTGGAGCCGTCAGTGGCAGGTGCCGCTGTTCGATGCCGGTGAGGCGGGCCATATCAATGCCCAGTCAGGTCATGGGGACTGGCATCAGGGGCTGCATTTGCTGGGGGCACTCTACCGCCGTGGTGAGCTGGTAGTGGCACCGGTCAAGATCGCATCGCCCCAGCCGGTCGTATTGGGCTTTCGCTAGGTATCTGTGAAGTGGTTGGAGGGTTGGCGAGCGCGCTGTTCGCTGGCTACTCCATGCCCCCGTTCTTTGAATGCTCCGCTCCGTATTGCTCCATTTCTTAGGTCTTTTATTTATATAAAAGACCTTTTTTTATTTGGAGTGCGCCAAGAGCCTTGTGACTCTGCGGTTAGACAAAAAAGTGATTAGCAAAGTCGCAATTGATGTTTGTTGCAGATGAGGGGAGTGCGCAGAATCACCATATCGAAAATTCTTCATAACAGATGGATGTGTTATGCGATTTGGTTCTTATTCTGTCCTGCCCGGTTTTGGCCCCACCTTGGGGTTCAGCCTGCTCTATCTGGGCCTGCTGGTGCTGTTGCCGCTCTCGGCCCTGGTGCTGTTTGCGATCAACAACCTGACCGCCGCCGAGTTCTGGCAGGTGATCGGTTCACCCCGGGTGCTCGCCTCTTTTCGCCTGAGCTTCGGTGCGGCCTTTGTCGCGGCGCTGCTCAACAGCCTATTTGGCCTGATCCTGGCCTGGATCCTGGTGCGCTACACCTTCCCCGGTCGTCGTCTGGTGGATGCGCTGATCGACCTGCCATTCGCCATGCCGACCGCCGTTTCCGGCATCGCCCTGTGCGCCATCTTCGCCCCCAACGGCTGGATCGGCCAGTTGCTGGCGCCGTTCGGCATCCAGCTCGCCTACAACCCTATCGGGGTGGTCATCGCACTCACCTTTATCGGATTGCCGTTTGTGGTGCGTACCCTGCAGCCGGTGCTGCGGGAGGCTGAAACCGAGCAAGAGGAGGCCGCCGCCAGCCTCGGCGCCGATCGCTGGCAGACCTTTCTGCGGGTGCTCTGGCCGACCCTGATCCCGGCCCTGCTCACCGGCTTTGCGCTGGCGTTTGCCCGCGGGGTGGGGGAGTACGGCTCCGTCATCTTCATCGCCGGCAACCTGCCGATGGTCTCGGAAATCGCGCCGCTGATGATCATGAGCCACCTGGAGGAGTACGACTATGCCGGCGCCTCTGCCATCGCAGTGGTGATGCTGCTGATTTCGTTCATTTTGTTACTGCTAATCAACAAGTTGCAGGCCTGGAGCTGGTCTCGCATCGGAGGGAGCCGGATATGAGTTCATCTGCTATCGCCATTGAGGCGGCCTCTGTAGAGGCGACCCCCGCTCGCAAGGCGCCGGTCGTGATCCGTGAACCCCAGTGGGTCAAATGGCTGCTCATCACGGTGGGTCTCGGCTGGTTTGCCGCCCTGTTGCTGCTGCCGTTGGCCACCGTCTTTATTCAGGCGCTGACGCCGGGGCTCGCCTTCTTCTGGCACGCCATCAGCGAGCCGGATGCCCTGAGCGCCCTTGGCCTCACCGCGCTGGTGACCCTTTGCGCCGTCCCACTCAATCTGCTGTTCGGGATTGCTGCGGCCTGGGCCATCGCCCGTTTCCGCTTCCCCGGTCGGCAGCTGCTCATCACCATCATCGATCTGCCTTTCTCGGTGTCGCCGGTGATCGCCGGTCTGATGCTGGTGTTGATGTTCGGCAGCCGCGGCTGGTTCGGTGACTGGTTGAGCGAACATGACATCAAGATCATCTTCGCCACCCCGGGGATCATCCTGGCCACCACCTTCATTACCGTGCCCTTCGTAGTGCGCGAGCTGCTGCCCCAGATGGAGGCGCGCGGCCCGGAAGAGGAGGAGGCGGCCATCATGCTGGGGGCGAGCGGTCTGCAGATGTTCTGGCGCGTCACCTTGCCCGGCATTCGCTGGAGCCTGATGTACGGCCTGCTGCTCTGTACCGCCCGCGCGGTTGGGGAGTTTGGCGCGGTGTCGGTAGTTTCCGGTCATATTCGCGGCCAGACCAATACCCTGCCGCTGCATATCGAGATCCTCTACAACGAGTACCAGACCGGCGCCGCCTTTGCAGTGGCAAGCCTCTTGGCTCTGTTCGGGATCTTCACCCTGCTCGGGGAAACCCTGTTGGCCCGGCTGCGTGCCCAGCCCACCAAATCTCACTGATCACCGTTTTAAAGAGGCAGCCATGAGCATTCAGGTTCAACAACTCAACAAGCATTTCAATCAGTACGCGGCGCTGGCAGACATCAACCTCGACTTTCACGACGGTGAGCTGGTGGCGCTGCTCGGCCCCTCCGGTTGCGGCAAGACCACGTTGCTGCGGATCATCGCCGGGCTGGAGCAGGCCGACAGTGGCAGCGTCATCATCCGCGGTGAGGACGCCTCGGATCTCCATGTGCGCGAGCGCAACGTCGGCTTCGTGTTCCAGCACTATGCCCTGTTTCGCCACATGACGGTGTTCGAGAACGTGGCGTTTGGCCTTAGGGTCAAACCGCGCAGCGAGCGCCCGGCCGAGGCGGCCATTCGTGCCCGGGTCAAGGAGCTGCTGGATCTGGTGCAACTCAGCCACGTGGCCGAGCGCTACCCGCCCCAGCTCTCCGGCGGTCAGCGTCAGCGGGTCGCACTGGCCCGCGCGCTGGCGGTACAGCCCAAGGTACTGCTCTTGGACGAGCCCTTCGGCGCCCTCGATGCTCAGGTGCGCAAGGAGCTGCGCCGCTGGCTGCGCGAGCTGCACGATGAGCTGCATGTCACCAGTCTTTTCGTCACCCACGATCAGGAGGAGGCGCTGGAGGTAGCGGATCGGGTGGTACTGATGAACGCCGGACGGGTCGAGCAGATCGGCACCCCGGCCGAGGTCTATGACCAGCCTGCCAGCTCCTTCGTCCACAGCTTCCTTGGCAGCGTGAATCAGTTCCGCGGTCGGGTGGCGGAGCAGGGATTCGGTGTCGGTGAGCAGCTGCTCGGCGGGCCGTCGGCTTCTCATCTGGCCCACGGCAGTGCCGCCATCGCCTATGTCCGCCCCCATGAACTGGAGATCTTGCCAGCCGATGCGTCGGGCGGGATCCGCGCCACCATCACCCGTCTGCTGCCCATGGGGCCGCGCATTCGGGTGGAGCTGCGTGGTGACGGTGAGACCAAAGGGGCTCACTATGAGGCGGAGCTGAGCAAGGAGGCGGCCAAGCAGTTTGCTCCGGGACAGGGGGTACGGCTGGTGGCCAGACAGGCGCAGTTCTATCCCGATTACCAGATTTGATGTTTTGTTGCGGGTGGCATGGCTGCCCGGGTTCAGGCGCGCTGCCGGGGCATGATCCGGCCAAATAACAATAATGAGGGGGTGACCAGCTTGTGTCACCCACTCTTCGCAGGAGGCGACAAGGTGAATTTTCAGCAGTTACGAATTATCCGGGAGGCAGCGCGGCGGGATTACAACCTGACCGAGGTGGCCAACGCCCTTTTTACATCGCAATCCGGGGTGAGTCGCCATATCCGCGAGCTGGAAGAGGAGCTCGGTATCGAGCTCTTTATCCGCTACGGCAAGCGGCTGCTCGGTATGACCGAGCCGGGCAAGGAGCTGCTGGTGATTGCCGAGCGCATTCTCAATGACGCCAACAACATCCGCAAACTGGCCAGCACCTTTGCCAATCGAGACTCGGGCCGCTTGCTGGTGGCGACCACCCATACCCAGGCGCGCTATGCCCTGCCGCGAGTGGTGAAGGCGTTTCGCGAGCAGTTCCCGCTGGTACAGCTGGAGCTGCGTCAGGGCAGCCCGGAGGAGATAGTGCGGCTGGTGCAGACCGGCGAGGTGGATATCGGCATCAGCAGCGAGCAGCTCGACAAGAGCGAAGGGGTGGTGGCATTCCCCTACTACCGCTGGCACCACAATATCGTGGTGCCCGAGCAACATCCGCTGACTGGCGAGCGGGATCTGACGCTGGCGGCGCTGGCCAACTGGCCCATCGTCACCTATCAAGCCGGGTTGACCGGGCGGGTGCGGGTGGATGAAGCCTTTGCTGCGGCTGGCATTGAACCGCAGATCCTGCTGACGGCGCAGGACTCCGATGTCATCAAGACCTATGTCGAGCTGGAGATGGGGGTCGGCATACTGGCTGATATGGCGTTCGACGCCCAGCGTGATCAGGGGCTGGTACAGCTCGACGGCAGCCATCTGTTTGCCCCCCACACCGCCTGGATTGGCCTCAAGCAGGGGCAGTTCCAGCACAACTTTGCCTGGCACTTTATCCAGCTCTGCAACCCCGAGCTGGCGCTGGCGGATATTCAGGCCCGCGCCATGGGCAGCGAGCCTGCCATCGACTTCCAGATTTGAATCGGAAGAGAAGAGCAGAAGGGGAGCCAATGGATCCCCTTTTGCTATCCGGTGGCGAGTTACTTCACTTCATCCCACGCCATTTGCCAGTGGGAGCCGATGCCCGGCTCGTACTGGGTTGCGGTGGTGGTCCACTGCTGGCAGTAGCCGCTGTAGGGGAAGGGCTTGCACTGATAGACCTTGCCATTTTTCGGCTGCTTCACCTTGGTTCCGGCGGTGTAGGACTTGATGTTGTTCGGGAAGACGAAGTCGTATTCGCTGCTGCTCTGCTCCTTGAACATCAGATCCATGGTCTGCTGGATGGTCTCGCCGCCCGCTTTCGGGGTGGCCTTGATCACCAGCTGGTGGTGACCTGCCTTGAGCCCTTCCAGCGCCATGGTGAAGGTGTGGCTGCTGTCTTTGATATCTGCACGGCTTTCACCCTTGGCCACGCCGCCGTGGTCATAGAGGGTGTTGGTGACGGCCAGATCGCCCTGTGCGGTGACGGTGAAATCGAGGGTTGCCTTGCCGTTGTCCAGCACATAGTCGCTGGCCAGACCGCTGACGCTGATGCTGTCCACCATCGGCGGTTGCTGCTGTTGCAGGTCAATCTCGACCCGCTTCAGCTCGCTGTTTCGCTTTAGATAGATGGGGTTCATGCCATAGACCGGATTGAACTGGCCATCGGCTCCTTGCTGACCGGCGCGGATCAGGCTCTGTTCGGCGTTGATCTTGCCTGCGAGGGCATGGGCCCAGTTGTTCTTCTGGCCCTGTTCGGCAGTGGTGATGGTCAGCACGGTTTGCAGATCGGGGCGCTCGCCGTTGGCATCGAATACCCGGGTCATCGCCTTGTCGCCTGCCGTGAGGTCGATGGAGGGGTAGATGGTGCCGGCCTGACTCCATTCCAGTGGCGGCTGGCTGCCATCTTTGAACTTGGCATCGATGATGTTGTAGAAGCTGTTGCTGGTGTCGCCCACTTCCCACACGCCGAGGATCACTTGATAACCGGTGCGCTCCGGCAGGATACAGTTGTGGGTCACCTGCTTGGGCGGCTGCATCATGTTGCCGTCGATGACGCAGAAGGGATTAAGGTCAAACGAGGCGCGGGTGAGCGGCTGGTTGGGGTTCCAATCCTGCTTGGTGAGGTAGTAGCGCCAGTTGCGGGTGACGTGGTTGGCGGTGAAGGTCCAGCTGATGGCGAAGGGGCCGGGCTGTACTTCACGCTTGGTCCAGCGGTCGCTGGTCTGGATGTTCAGCTCGCTCCAGCGCGGGCTGCCCGCCGAGGCGATTTGACCATCCTGCGGGCCGCTCTGCGGGAAGCCGGAAGGGCCCTCCACGCTCTGGGGTTCCCACTGCACGCCACCACACTGGCTGTTGCCGCCGGTTTTGCACAGATAGTTGCGGCTCTCTGGCTGGCTGATGTAGCCATGCGCCAGAGCGCTGCCGCTGGCCAGCAGAGCCAGCACCGCTGCGATGTGATTAAGTTGGATTTTTGCTGCCATACATTCCTCTGTTCGATAGATGTGGGCAGTCAGTTGGCCGGGGAGTTCCCCGATGCACACTTGCGTGTGGCAACCCCGCTATCCTGGACAAAACGTCTGTAGACCGGAGGCTTTGCGTCCCGACCTTTCGGTCAGTTTGCCAAATGACTAGATGGTTAGTGATGGGCCAAATGTTCAGCCATCACCATTGTGCACTGCATTGATTAATTATTTGAAGTTAAATGTTTCAATGCACCGTTCAACGGCACACGGATCATTCTAACTGACTGTTTTTAAATTGTTCTCTAATTTGTGAATGGCGTCGAATACCGTTGAATATGCCGATAAGGTGCATGCTGATTGCGTGTTGTCGGCGTAAAAAAACCTGCCAGCTTGGCTGGCAGGTCGGGTGACAAAGCGACACGGATTGACGCCATCAATGACGGGCGCGCTGCTCGCCTGACGGGGGAGACACGGGAACAATCATTGGCGCAGTGGAGGGCTCCTTGCCCAGTTTGAACACCGCAAGCCGCTCATCCAGGCTGCGGGAGAGACCGGCCAGCAGCTCGCTCTCCTGCGCCAGTTGCGAGGCGGACTGGGACATCTCCAGCGCCGAGTCGTTGATGCCGCTGACGTTGCGGTTCATATCCTCGGCCACCATGCTCTGCTGCTCGGCGGCGGTAGCGATCTGGGTCGCCATGTCGCTTACATGCTGGATGTGGTTGACGATCAGGGTGAGATCTTGCCCCGCCTGCTGGGATTGGTTGACGCTGCTCTCTGCCAGTTTGCGGCTGGTATCCATGGCGTTGGCGGCGGTGACGGCCCGTTGCTGCAGCTGGGCAATGGTACTCTGGATCTCTTCGGTAGACTGGCGAGTGCGGCTGGCCAGCTGGCGCACCTCGTCGGCCACCACGGCAAAACCGCGGCCCTGCTCACCGGCACGGGCTGCCTCGATGGCGGCGTTGAGGGCCAGCAGGTTGGTTTGCTCCGAAATGGCGCTGATGACGGCGGTCACTTCGCTGATCTGCATTACCCCCTCTTTGAGCTGGTTGACCTGCTGGGTGGCCTGCTCCACCTCGGTGGCCAGCGCCTTGATGCCGTGCACGCTGGCGTGAACGTCACGGTTGCCGAGACCTGCTTCACCGGTCGCTTCCTGGGTATCCCGCGCGGTATTTTCGGCGTGTCCGGCCACATCGGAGATGGTGGCGCTCATCTCGTTCATGGCGGTAGCGAGCTGGGCCAGCTGATCCCGCTGGCTGGTGACCGCCTGATTGGTCTGCTCGGCAGAGGCGGCGATGCGCAAGGCGGCATCTGCCACGTTGCGAGCCCCCTGGCTGGCCTCCAGTAGGGCGTGGCGGATGGCATCGAGACTCTGGTTGGTGCAGCGGGCGACCACTCCCAGCTCATCCTTGCCCTGTACCGGGATGCTTACCACCAGATCCCCCTTGGCGACCCGCTGCATGGCGTGGTTGATCTGGCTGAGAGGGGAGACGATAGAGTGCGTAATGCGCCAGCCCAGCAGCCCCATCAGCAGGATCACGATGGCGGTGGCGGTCCCCATCTTCATGTACTGGGCCCAGATGGTCTGCTGAATATCTTGCAGCAGCATGCCGGAACCGAGGATCCAGCCCCAGGGCTGATAGCCGGAGACCATGGAGAGCTTGTCGGCGGTCTCACCGGACGGGCCGACCCACACATATTGCAGAGTGCCCTGTTTGCCCCCTTTGGCGATATCCACCATCTGATACCAGAACTGCCCGGCGGTGGCGGCGCTTCCTTCACCCATCTTCTGGCCGACCAGTTCGGGACGGATAGGGTGAACCACCATGGTGCGGTTCTCGTCGATGACGAATAAATAGTTGTTGCCATCAAAGCGGGTGTTGGTCAGCAGCTTGCGCGCCTCCTGCTGGGCCTGCTCTGCTGGCAGGGTGCTGGCCAGAAACTGGATCTGGCTCATGGCCTGTTCCAGAACCGCATTGAGCCGCGCCTCTCGCTCGCTCATCAGATTGCGCTGGAGCGCGTTGGCCGAGATAAGTAGCAGCGAGACAAAACCGACAAACGCCAGTGCGAGCAGCAAAATTAATTTGCGGCTCACGGTAATATCACCGAGCTTGAACATGACTAAACCCTCATTTCCCTGTTGATTTTATGTGGCTCTGTACCGCGGCAGCCAGTTCGTAAGAGTTAACAACTCATTTACTTTCAGTCTCTTGCCGACCTTTCTCAAATGAGCGTTTTAACATCAGTATAGTCAGCAGACAGCAACCCCCACTTTTTGGTAGCGTGTTGATGCGCATCCCTGCGCAATTTTTGCCAAAGAGTGTGAATCATTTGGCATTTCACTAAAAAAAGGAGTGGGCCCCGCTGCGGGTGACCCCATAACAAGAGGGAATTTATGAGTTCCATTGCCAGGAATTACTTCAACCAGCTCAACGCCGACTACCTGCAGGTGCACAGGCGCAAGGAGGATCTCTTCTGGTCCACCTATATGGGCACCAGCGACGATCAGGCCGGTTTCACCGCGGCCGAGCAGGCCTACAAGGCCTTTTGTGCCAATCCGGCCCGTCTGCCCGCATTGCGGGAGATGTTGGTGCAGGCCGACGAGGATGATCTCAAGGGCGGTCTGCAAGGCTGGATCGCCTTCTTCGAGTGCAATGTAATTGAAGATCCCGCCGCTGCCGCCCTGATGGATGAGCTGGTAGCCGCCGAGGCGGAGCTGTTCGCCCGCCGCAAGGGGCTGAAACTGACCCTGCTGGATGAGCAGGGCCAGCAGGTCGCAGGCAGCCTGTCCGCCGCCAGTACCTCGCTCGCCGCCAGCCCGAACGAGGCGGTGCGCCAGAGCGCGCTCGCCATGTTCCACACCCTGGAGCAGTGGGTGGTCGGCAACGGTTTTCTCGAGGTGGTGGCAATCCGCAACCGCTTTGCCCGCGCCATGGGCTATCGCGACTACTTCGACTACAAGGTGCGCAAGAACGAGCAGATGAGCCCGGAGCAGCTGTTCGCCATCCTCGACGACTTTATTGCCCGCACCGACGCCCGGTTGCAGCAGAGTCTGGTCGAGCTGAAGGCCGCCAAGGGCGAGGCGGCCCTGCTGCCCCACAACCTGCGTTACAGCGTGAGCGGCGATGTGACCCGCCAGCTCGATCCTTACGTGCCCTTCTCGCGGGCGCTGCGGGATTGGGTCGAGAGCTTCCGCCGGCTCGGCATCCAGTATCGCGGGGCGACCCTGACGCTGGATTTGCTGACCCGGGAGGGGAAATACGAGAACGGCTTCTGCCACGGCCCGGTACCGAGCTTCTTCCAACAGGGGGAGTGGGTGCCAGCTGTGGTCAACTTCACCAGCCTGGCCGATCCGGCGCAGGTGGGCAGCGGCTGGAGTGGCCTCAACACCCTGTTCCACGAGGGAGGCCACGCCGCGCATTTTGCCAATGTCACCGGCAACGCCCCCTGCTTCTCACAGGAGTTTCCGCCCACCTCCATGGCCTATGCCGAGACCCAGTCGATGTTCTGCGACAGCCTGCTGGACGATGCCGACTGGCTCAAGCGCTACGCCAGAAATGCGGCGGGAGAGGCTGTTCCCGACGCCCTCATCAAGGAGATGATTGAAGCGCGTCAGCCGTTTCGCGCGTTTAACGAACGCCAGATCGCGCTGGTGGCCTACTTCGAGCGGGATCTCTACGCCATGGCAGAGAGCGAGCGCACTCCCGAGGCTGTGCTGGCACTGGCCCGCAAGTGGGAGCGCAAGATCCTCGGGGTCGAGAGCCCGCGCCCGCTGCTGGCCATTCCGCACCTCCTTAATCAGGAGTCGGCCTGCGCCTATCACGGCTACCTGCTGGCGCTGATGGCGGTGGAGCAGACCCGCGCCTTTTTCCTCAAACGTGATGGCTACCTCACCGACAACCCGCGTATCGGGCCGGATCTGGCCGCCCACTACTGGGGGCCGGGCAACGGCATGAGTCATGATGAGACCCTGCGCAGCCTGACCGGCGAGGGGTTTAGCGCAGTGCCGCTGGCCGAGGCATGCAACCTGAGCGCCGCCGAGGCGTGGCAACAAGCTCAGGCCTGCATGGCTGCCGCGCAGCAGCGCCCCGCGGCTGGCGAGGGAAGCCCACTCGATGCCCATATCCGGGTGGTACACGGCGCCGAGCTTATCGCCGACAACAGCGAGTCGGAAACCCGTATGCTGGCCGATTTCGAAGCGTGGATCGCCCAACGCTACTGTGCTGGGAAGGTCAGAGATGGGTTGAGCTGCGTGCAGTAAGTGATGTGATGAAGGCTGGCTTGTTATGAATAGGCAATTGGCAGGAGGGGCGACCTTCCTGCCATTCTTTTTTTCATTATTCACGATTCATCAATGACTTTATTTCCGCAATTTTCACAGATGGCATGTCGTTCAAAGCGATCCATGTTGGCCAGAAAGGGGTCGGCGGCCCAGCCGGTAATGAAGTCTTTGATGAATGCTGTGCGTTTTTGCTCCGGTGTCGGCTGTTTGCCAAATGATTTGTCGACCAGCACCACGACATGGTTGGTCTCGCGCTGACAACTCGGGCAGTAGCGTTGTTCGGTGGATGAAAGCAAGGGGGGCTCCTGGTCCGGGGGAGTGGGCGGCAGGTTTTCCGCCGCAGATATGTGTCGTCCCCATTTGATTCCTTTTGCAGGCAGGTCGTCAATCACGGCAGAGGTGGATTTTTCGCTATTCCCCATGAAGAGAGGGCCGGTCAGCAAGGGTGACCAGAGGGGCCAGCGGGCCCCTCTTTTGTTTCCGTTTGTCACACATTGCCACACAAGCTTCCCCCTCTGGCAAAGTCTTGTGACCGGGCGGGTGTGCAATGGTGCCATGAGCAGGGAGATGAGGCCCTGCCGCGATGGAACCAGGGAGCATGTTATGACGAACAAATGGATGTGGTGGCTGTTGCCGCTGCTGGCGGTCGGAGTCTGGTGGCTCGGGTATGCGGGGGATGCCAACGGGGTGTGGCCCTGGCGCCATGAGATGTTGTTACTGACCGGCCTGCTGGGGATGGCCTATATGGCCATTTCGCTGCTGCTGGCCTTGCGTATGCCGCAGTTGGAGGTGTGGTGTGGCGGTCTGGACCGGATGTTGCGATTGCACCGCCAGACGGCCATCGGCGGCGCAATGGCGCTGACCGCCCACTGGCTGCTGGTGGAGGCGCCCAAGTGGGCGGTCTCGGCGGGTTGGCTGAGTCGTCCCGCCCGGCGTGGGGTCAGTGGAGCTGGTGCAGGTAATGGCATCTCGCTCCATGCCCTTGGCAATACCCTGGGTGAGTGGAGTTTCTATCTGCTGATCGCGCTGGTGGTGGTGAGCTTGCTGGCGCTGGTGAGTTATGGCCGCTTTCGGCTGATCCATCGACTGGCGCCGCTCATCTATCTGGCTGGTTGGGGCCACGGGCTCTGCCTGCTGCCTCAGGTGGGAGCCATGACGCCGGTTGGGGTAGCGATCTGGTTGATCGGCGGGATCGGTGCTATCGGGGCCCTCTACTCTCTGCTGGGACAAGTGGGGGCGCGGGATCGCCATCCCGGCCGGGTCATTGCGGTGCGAGTGCTGGCGGATCAGACCTGCGAGCTGACCATGCAGCTGGAGAGGCCGCTCGCCCATTACCGCCCGGGTCAGTTTGCCTTTTTCGAATTTGACGCCAAGGAGGGGCCGCACCCCTTTACCCTGGTGCGGGTGTCAGCGGATCGGCGCCAGCTGGTGATCGCGGTGCGGGCGCTCGGGGATCATACCCGCCAGCTGGTGGCAGAGGCGCGCGTCGGGGATGGAGTGGTGGTGACCGGCCCCTATGGCGCCTTTGTTGCGCCGCAAGGGGGAGGCCGAGCCCTCTGGCTGGGGGCCGGGATCGGTATCACGCCGTTCGTCGCCTGGCTGGAGGGGCTGGCTGCCCGTGGCGAGCGCGGCGAGGGGAACACCCTGATCCAGTGCGCGCCGGACCTGGCGGGGGCTGTCTACCATCAACGGTTGGCCGAGCTCTGTCATCGCACCGGTGTGCATTATCAGTTGCATCTGGACAAGGCGGCCGGGCGGCTGGATCTGGCCCGCATCGCGCAGGATGCGCCCGAGCAGGTGTGGTTTTGCGGGCCGGAGGGGATGGCAGATGCCCTGACCCGGCTGTTGCCGGACGGGCATCTGCATCGCGAGCTGTTCCGCTTTCGTTGAGCTCGATGGGCGCCGTTATTTGGCGTTGGCGGGCAGCTGCTTGAGGGCGGCCTGTACCGCGGCCTCCAGTTGCGGATCCCGCCCGGCCACCATGTCGGCGGGGGTGAGAGGCGCCTGCAGATCCGGGATCAGCTCCTGATTCTCGTAAAAGGTGCCGTCCGGCTTGCGCAGCCCCAGGGTCGGAATGCCGTAGGAGAGGCCCGGGATCAGCCGGGAGTCGTGGCTATAGACCATGGTGCCGGTGCCGGGCACCGGATCGCCGACGATGGGGCCGACCTTGAGGGCGCGGTAGTACTCGGGGAAGGCGGAGCCTTCCGAGTAGCTGCCAGCGTTGACCAGCACCACCGAAGGCTTGGTCCACTGGCGAGTGGCGGCATCGGTTTCCCCCTTGCCCTGACGGGGCCAGCTGCTGGCCATCCCCTTGGCGCTGCTGCTGCCGGTCAGAAACTCCACCAGTGTATTGGCGAGATAGCCACCGCTGTTGAAGCGGACATCGACGATCAGCGCATCGCGATTGCGCTGTCTGCCGAGGGCATCCGCCACCACCGCATCGTAGACCTCGCTATTCATTGCCGGCAGATAGACGTAGCCGACCCGTCCTCCGCTCAGCCTAGCCACCAGCTCCCGCCGTTTCTCAATCCAGCGATCCTGTTGCAGCTGGTACTCCTGCTGTTTGTCGATGGCGGTGAGCACCACCTCGTCAGTTTGCTTGTTGCCCTCCTGCTGGAAGGTGAGGGTGAGCCGGGCACCGGCCTGATGGTTAAGGGCTCGATCCAGCTCGGCCAGATTGGCAATCGGGCTGCCGTTGATGGCGAGCAGGCGGGCGCCCGGGGCGATATCGCTCTCCTGATCCAGCGGGCCGCCAGAGAGCAGGGCGGTGAGCATCACCCCTTGCTCGCCATCCTGCCAGTAGCCGCCCAGGCTGGCGGTCTCGTCCGCCATGCGCGGGAAGGGGGCGGGGCCGCTGCCCCAGGTGTGGGAGACATTGAGCTCGCCAGCCAGCTCCGCCAACAGGTTGCCAAAGTCCCGCGGGTTGCCGATGCCCGGCAGCAGGCGGCGGTAAGCGGCGACATAGCTATCCCAGTTCACCCCGTTCATATCGTCCAGATAGAACTCGTCCCGGGTGAGTCGGGCGATCTGATCGAAGGCGGCGGTCATGCGTTCCTGCCAGCGGCTGGTGGGCTGCAAGGCGAAGGGGGCGCTGGTGGCCTCGCCGGAGTCGAGGTGGATCCGGGTGATCTCCCCATCTCGCACCAGGGTAGCCAGGGTGCCCTGCTGGTTGAGGCTTGCCAGCGCTGGGCCGGGCTGTTCACCAAACAGTTCGCTGGTTTTGCCTTTGCGCAGATCCTGGCTGTAGCCCTTGATCTCGCTCTCGCTGTTGACCCCCATCTCCTCCACCAGATAGATCAGCTGGTCGCCGATGATGCGGCTGGCGAGCAGGGTGCCGGTGGGTTGCAGCAGCAGCGCTTCTCGATGGTTGAGACGATCGCTCTCAAAGCCGTATCCCCCTTTCGGCGGCTCCAGCTCGGCAATCGCATCGGCTCTGGCGGCACGGCTGCTGTAAATGCCTAGCAGGTTGGTGACGAGGGGCTCGCCATCGGGCCCCAGTGCACCAAACCGGGTCGATTGCCAGTAGAGAATGGCGCCATCCTGACTCCAGCCCGGTTGTCCATCCTGATAGCCGTTGAGGCTGACATTGACCGGTTTGGCCTTGGGATTGGCCGTGTCGATCACCGCGATCTCCTGCTCTGCCGCATCGGGGCGGAAGGTGAGCGCCAGATGGCGGGAGTCGGGGGCGAAGGCGAGATGCACCTCGTGGCGCGAGGGGTTGAAGCTGGCAGGCACCAGCTCCCGCTGCTTGTTGCTCGCCAGATCCAGCAGGTGGATGGCCTGGCCATCTACCACGAAGGCGAGCTGCTTGCCGTCGGGGGAGAGCACCGGACGGCTGATCCCCTTGCCGGGAATGGCCAGCAGCAGGCTCTCGGTCAGAGTGCCGGGATCGCTGAACAGCAGATCCGGATCCCCCTTGCGCAGGCGATAGAGGGCGGCGTGCCCCTGCTGCTCAGACAGATAGATGAGGGCGCGGCCCTGCTCGGCAAAGAGGGGGCTGGACTGCTCGCTCGGATCTCGGGTCAGCTGACGCACCCGCTCCCGCTCGGGGTCGAGGGCAAACAGGTTGCCCTCGCTCACCAGGATCAGCTCGTCCGCCTCTTCGCTGACCAGCGCTTCGTCTGCCAGGGTCAGGGCCTCGCTCGCCTCATCCGGCGTGCTCGCCACTTGCGGTGTGAGGGTCAGCTTGCGTGGCTCGCTGCTACCGGCATCGAGGCGATAGAGCTCGCCCAGCCATGACCAGACCAGATCGCCATTGCGAGAGGCGCTGAGCCCCCGCACCGGATGGCCCTGATAGTGGGTCAGCTGTTGCTCCTTGCCGCTGGCGAGATCCCGGCGCCAGACGTTGAAATCGCCGCTGCGCTCGCTCAGGTAAAAGAGGGTATCCCCCTTGTCGCTCCAGACCGGATCGGTGGCCGCCACCCGATCTTCGGTCAGCTGCTTGTGCTGCTTGCCATCAAACAACCAGAGGCGGGGCACCGCAAACGAGTGCTGATGCTTGCGAAAGGGTTGATCCGCCGCGGGCATCTGATAGGCGAGCAGCTCCCCGTGGGGGCGGGCGAGGGTCGCAGGCAGCGGCAGATCGGCCTGCAAGGTGCCGCCGGTGATCGGGGTCCAGTAGAGCTCGCCCCATTGGTAGCCTTCCGCGACAAAATGGTCGGCATCGGGCGCCCCCAGGCGCTGGCTGCTCAGCAGCAGCCGTTTGCCATCGGCGCTGAAGGCTTGCGGCAGATCGGTGCGCGAATCGCGGGTGAGGCGCACCATCTCGCCGCCGCTGGCGGGTACCACGAACACATCCTCGTTGCCGTAGAGATTGGCGGCAAAGGCGAGCTGTTTGCCATCCGGTGACCAGATTGGCCGCTGGCTCAAGTAGTCGCTGCCGGTGAGCGCCGTAGCGGGGCCTCCATCGGCACTGGCGACAAAAATGCGCCCCTGCCAGGTGAAGGCAAGCTGCTTGCCATCGGGGGAGAGGGCGGGCTCGCGCAGCCAGAGTGCATCGGCGGCGACACTGGCAGGCAGCCAGAGCAGGAGTGGCGAGAACAGCAGGGTGGCGAGGCGGCACGAAGAGCGCATGGCATGATCCTGTCGGGGAGTGGAGTGTTATCTTCGCCGATCATTGCCCCGGGTGCCAGCGCGATAATTTTTTGTATCTTGTTGTTTTAACTGTTAATTACCAATGCAAAATGACAGCGTTCAAGGAAGATGGCCTGGCTGCGGCAAGATATGTTTTGCCGGGCATATTGAGTATTGATGGCGATCCAATATCATGGCGCTCGCTCGCCGCTCGGCGGGCATCGTTCAGATGATCTGGTAACAAGAAAAGCCCGCACCAGAGGCTTGTCGAGGGATGGAATGAGAGCCGTATTACTGTGTTTGTTGGGGCTTTGGCCCGCATTGAGTTTTGCCTTGACCGAAAAAGCCGATTTGGTGGTGGTCAAGAAGTCGACCTATAGCCTGACCCTGATGAAGGATGGCAAAGAACTGAAGCGCTACTGGATTGCTCTGGGCCCGGCGCCCAAGGGGCACAAGCAGCAGGAAGGGGATCAGCGTACGCCGGAAGGGCGCTACACCCTCGACTACAAGAAGACCAATTCCGGCTACTACAAAGCCATCCATATCAACTATCCGAACCTGGATGACATCAAGCGCGCCAATGAGCTGGGTGTTCGTCCGGGTGGCATGATCATGATCCACGGCCAGCGCAACAGCATTGGCAACCGCAGGGTTCAGCCTTCCAACTGGACCAATGGCTGCATCGCCATGCTCAATCACGAGCTGGATGAGGTGTGGGACGCCGTTGACCCGGGTACGCCCATCGTCATCGAGCCCTGATCCCCTTGTGCACGCCCGCGACTCCGCGGGCGTTTTATTTCCCGCCAGTGATGACGTGACAGCGCTTGCTGTCCCGTGCTAGTTTTTTCGGCTCGCTTTGGCTGTGACAAGGAAGATCACATGATGTCAGTAACGAGCGTGCCCGAGCGAACGGGGATGCTCTGGTGGCGTGCCACACTGGATATGCTCCCGCTCTCCATTTCGGTGATCCCCTGGGGGATCCTGTGTGGCGCTTTGGCGTTGCAGGCAGGGCTGAGTCCGCTTCAGGCTCAGCTGATGTCGTTGCTGGTCTACGCCGGAGCCGCCCAGCTCTCGGCCACGACCCTGTTCGGGGCGGGCACGCCCCTGCTGCCCATCATGAGCTCCACCATGGTGATCACTTCCCAGCATCTGCTATACGGCTTCACCTTCCGCCGTGACGTATTGCCGCTCTCCTTGCGCTGGCGTGCCAGCCTTGCTTTTTTCCTGACTGATGAGATGTTCGCTGTGGCGCTGAAAGACCGGGAGCGCAGCGGCCACTTTGATCCGGCCTACGCGCTCATCGCGGGATTCGTCTTCTATCTGTTCTGGAATCTGGCGACCCTGCTCGGCATCGCGGCCGGTCAGTACATCGATGGACTGGACAGCATGGGGCTGGATTTTGCCATCGCGGCCACCTTCATCGCCATGACCATTCCCGCCATGAAAAACTTGCCCATGGTGGCGGCCACTCTGGTGAGCGGCGGCACAGCGTTGCTTACCAAGCCGCTGCTGGCGGAGATCCACATCATCGTCTCGGCTCTGGCTGGCATGGTGGTGGGCTATGTGCTGCACCGGATGAGGAGGTAGCGTGAGCTGGCTGATGATTGGCCTGCTGGCCCTGATCACCTTTTTCAACCGCTTCGCCTTCTTTTCTCGGTTGACCCGATATCAGCCGGGTGCCGAGATGGGGGCGTTTCTCGGCTTCTCGGCCCAGTCGGTGCTGACTGCCATCTGGTTGCCCATCGTCTTTAGCTACGAGCCGGGGATAGGTCTTGACTGGGATCCTGACTACCTGACCGCCACCCTGTGGGTGATGCTCTTGACCCTGTTGCGGCTGCCGACTCTGGTTGTGGTGGTGGGTGGAATGGGGGGCTTCTTCCTGCTGCGCTGGCTGGGAGGCATAGCCGAGCTCTTGCCTTGGTGAAGCGCGAGCCGTGATCTTGTGTAATGGATGTCATTATTCGACATCCGTCATGTCATGAATGTCACTTCAAAAAAAGCCTGCAAATGGTGAGGATATGGGCTCTATCCGTGAAGGAGTGTCCCATGTCTTTGATCGAAACCTGTCAGCGTATCGTGCGCGATCCCCATCTCTCCGCCGCCCAGAAGAGCCACGCACTGGCGCTGGCCGCCGAGAATGCGTTGCCCTACCCCGACCTGCCTGCCGCAGTCGCCGAGGCGATGGAGCAGGGATTTATCTGCGACATGTTCGAAGGGCACGCCCCCTACAAGCCGCGTTATGTGTTGCCGGACTATGAAAAATTCCTGAGTCAGGGCTCTTCCTGGCTGGAGCTGGCGGCGCCGCAGGATTTCGACGAGGCGCTCAACGCCCTGCGCATCCTCTATCACCATGTCCCCTCCGTCACCGGCATGCCGGTCTGGCTGGGGCGGCTCGACCATTTGCTGTTGCCGTTTGTCGGCGAACTGGATGACGAGACCCTCTATCGCAAGATGAAGGGGTTCTGGGTCTATCTGGATCGGGTGCTGCCGGACGCCTTCATGCACGTCAACATCGGGCCGGATGACAACCGCATCTGCCGCCTGATCCTGCGCATCGACAACGAGCTCAAGCAGGTGGCGCCGAACCTCACCTTCTTCCACGATCCGGAGCAGACCCCGGACGATCTGCTGCTGCAGGCGGTGAAGAACATCGCCGAGTGCAGCAAGCCGCACATCGCCAACTACCCGATCCACCGCGACACCTTCGACACTCGTGGTTTTGGCATCGTCAGCTGCTACAACGCCCTGCCGCAAGCGGGTGGCGCCAATACCCTGGTGCGCATCTCCCTCAAGCGGGTCGCCGAGCAGTGTCAGGGGATCGACGACTTCCTCGGCTGCCTGCTGCCCCACTACTGCCGTCTGGCCTCCCAGCTGATCGAAGCGCGGGCCGCCTTCCTCCACGATGAGTCCGGTTTCTTCGACAGCTTCCTGGTCAAGGAGGGGCTGCTGGATGAGGATCGCTTTGTCCCCATGTTCGGCATCTACGGCATGGCGGAAGCGGTCAATATCCTGATGGATAAAGAGAATCTGCCGGATCGCTACGGCCATGGCGAGGAGGCGAACCAGCTTGGCTATCGCATCTCGGCCCAGCTCTCCGCCTATGTGACCACGACCCCGCAGACCCATGCCTGGGGTGGCCGCGCTTTGTTGCATTCGCAAGGTGGCCTCAGCATCGATGTGGCAGTCACCCCCGGGGTGCGCATTCCCTACGGGCATGAGCCGGATCCGGCCAGCCATGTGCTGGCACTGGCACCGCACCACACTTATTACCATTCGGGGATCAGCGAGATCCTGACGCTGGATCCCACCATCCGCCAGAACCCGCAGGCGCTGTTGCAGCTCTGCAAGGGGGCGCTCGCCATCGGTATGCGCGAGTTCACCGCCAACGTGGCCGACAGCGATCTGGTGCGGGTGACCGGCTACATGATCCGCAAGAGCGACGTGGCCCGCTTCGCAGAGGAGGGGTCGCGCTTGCAGACCACCTGTCTCGGTGCCGAGGCGAGTGAAGTGACCGCCATCCGTCAGCGGGCTCCGCGAGTGGTCGCCCACGAATCGACCATCGGCGAGTATTGAGTTCGCACCGATGGCTGATGTTTTGCCAACACGCAGCGCCCTGGTAAGCAGGGTGCTGCCGTTCTCCTGTGTCGATGGGCCGGGCAACCGGCTGGTGCTGTTTCTGCAAGGGTGCAACTTTCGCTGCCCCGGCTGCCACAACCCGCACACCATAGGGCTGTGCGACGATTGCGGTGACTGCCTTGCGGTCTGTCCGAGCGGCGCCCTGACCTTGAGCGAAGGCAAGGTTCATTGGCAGGCAACGCTCTGCACCGATTGCGACGCCTGTCTGGATGTCTGCCCGCGCAGTGCCAATCCCAAGACTGCCACCATGACGGTGGCCGACGTGTTGGCCCTGCTGCGCCGCTACGGCCCACTGCTGAGCGGGATTACCGTCTCCGGCGGCGAGGCGACCACCCGGCTCCCCTTCGTGGTTGCGCTCTTTACCGCCATCAAGGCTGCGCCGGATCTGGCCCATCTCACTTGCCTGCTCGACAGCAACGGTTCGCTGGCCGAAACCGGCTGGCAGCGGCTGCTGCCGGTGCTCGACGGCGCCATGCTCGATCTCAAGGGGTGGCGTGACTCGGTGCATCACTCCCTGACCGGCTATGGTCGCGAGCGGGTGCTGGCATCGCTGCAACTGCTGGCACGCCACGGCAAGCTGACCGAACTGCGGCTGCTCCATGTGCCGGGCAAGAGCGATTTTCTGGATGCGAGTGGTGAGCTGGACGAGGATCTTGCCGCCTTCTTGCAGCGGCTGGGGCCTGTGCCCATTCGCCTCAACGGCTTTCGCCACCACGGGGTGCGGGGAGAGGCGGCACAATGGCAAGAGGCTCACCAAACCGAGCTGGAACAGCTGGCCAGTCGTTTGCGCGCAGCGGGATTGGGGCCGGTCTCACTACCTGCCTTGATGGGCTGAGTGGTTGCGTCATCCGGTGACCGTCATGGCGTGAGGTGCGGCATGGAAAGGCCGCAACTGTGATTTCTGTCTATTGGAGGGGGCGAGAACGGCGGCTAGAATAATGGCCATCTTCTTACCCCTCAATGACAGATAATCATGAGTGAAAGCAAGGCGTTATATCGGGTTCAGTTTATTTGCCACAGCGAGCGCTACGAAGTCTATGTGCGCGAAGTCAATCAGGGCCAGCTGTTCGGTTTTATCGAGATTGCCGACTTTGTCTGGGACAACCATACGGCGCTTATCGTCGATCCCAGTCACGAGAAGCTCAAGAGCGAATTTGCCGATGTGCGCCAGACCCTTATCCCCATGCATCAGGTGCTGCGCATCGACCAGGTGAAAAAGCAGGGGGCTGCCCGCATCACGGATCTGGGTAGCAACGTTGCCTCCTTCCCCAGCCCCATCTATACCAAACGTCCCTAGTCCCTACTTGCCGTTGATGTTTCGCCGCGGTGAAACATCAATCTCTGCTCGCTGTCATCCGGCTCAGGGCTCAATCAATTCGCGACCCAGTTGCAGGATCCGCTGGCGGAACCAGTGGCGGGCCGAGCCATCACCGGCCGGGCCATACCAGACCAGACTGTGACTCACCTTGCCGTAATCGAACGGTGCCGGACGCATCACCAGATCCGGCTGACTGGCCATGCAGGCCGCCCAGCCACCGATGGCGGTGAGGATCAGGTCGGTCTGGGGTAGCAGGGCCGCCGCGCTGGCGAAATCGGGCAGGGTGGCGCCAATCTGGCGACGCACCTGCTGCTGGGCCAGGCTCTGCTCGAAGAAGGGGTTGGCCAGCTCCTGATCCCGGATGGCGATATGGCGCCAGCTCAGGTAGGCATCGAGATCCCAGGGGTTGGCCAGCGCGGGGTGGTCTTTGCGCAGCAGGCAGACCAGTTTTTCTTCCCGCAGGGTCTCCCACACCAGCCCGGGCTGTCGCGGCAACGGCTGGCTCTGGTCATGGGGCAGGATCACGAAGTCGAGTTTACCCGCTGCCAGCGCCTCCAGCCCCTGCTCATCCTTGTTCCAGATCTCCGGCACCATGCCCGGCACCTCTTTCATCAGCTGACCCAGAATTGGGCCCACCGGCCAGGTCATCACGCTCTCGCGCAATCCCAGCCGCAATGTGCCCTGCCACTGCTGCGGGTTGAAGGCATTCTGGCGAGTGAGGCCGTTCAGCTCCCCCAACAGCCGGTTCAGGGTGGGCGCCAGTCGCTCGGCCATGGGGGTGAGCAGCAGCTGGTTGCCCTGGCGGTAGAGCAGTTGATCCCCCAGCAGATCCCGCAGCTGGTTGAGGGTTTTGCTGACGGTGGAAGGCGTGGTGCAGAGCCGCTCGGCGGTGCGGGTGACGCTCTGGTTGTCGAGCAGCAGATGCAGGGTGACCAGATGGCGACCTCCCAGCCGAGAGAGAGCGATCAGATCCATAGTGGCTCCTGAAATTGATGAAGATAAACAGGCTTGGAATCAGAAAGATTCAACGTGACCTGCTGGCATTCTCTCACAGCAGGGGGAGGGTGAGCAGATCCATCAAGAGGTGACCGCGAACGCAACAGACAAAAAAAAGCCCCGCCAAAGCGGGGCTGATGCGGATTAGCCCTTGAGCACCGCCGCCATGGCGTCGGCTACGTAGTCGACGTTGCGGCTATTGAGGCCCGCCACGCACATGCGGCCGGAGCGTACCAGATAGACGGCGAACTCCTCGCGCAGGCGATCTACCTGCTCCGGGGTGAAGCCGGTGTAGCTGAACATGCCGCGCTGGTTGATGAAGTAGCTGAAATCGCGGCCCGGCACCTTGGCGCTCAGCACCTCGAACAGCTTCTGGCGCATTGCCTTGATGCGGGTGCGCATCTCGGTCACTTCATCGACCCACATGGCGTGCAGCTCGGGCTGGCTCATCACCGCCGCGGTGATCTGGCCACCGTGAGTGGGAGGGCTGGAGTAGTTGCGGCGTACGGTGGCCTTCATCTGGCCCAGCACCCGGCTTGCCTCTTCGGCATCTTTGCAGATGACCGACAGGCCACCGCAGCGCTCGCCGTAGAAGGAGAGGTTCTTGGAAAACGAGTTGCTGACAAAGAAGCTGACACCGGCGGCCACCATGGCGCGGATGGCGTAGGCGTCCTCTTCCAGTCCGTCACCGAAGCCCTGATAGGCGATGTCCATAAAGGGGATCAGGTTCTTCTCGACCACCAGAGTGATGACCCGATCCCACTGGGCGCGGGAGAGATCCACCCCGGTCGGGTTGTGGCAGCAGGGGTGCAGCAGCACGATGCTCTTGGCCGGCAGGGTGCTCAGGCAGTCGATCATCGCATCGAACTGCACGCCGCCAGTGGCCGCATCGTAGTAGGGGTAGTCATGCACCTTGATGCCGGCTCCCTCGAACATCGCCTTGTGGTTGTCCCAGGTGGGATTGCTGACCCACACCTCGGAGGTCGGGAAGTAGCGCTTGAGCAGATCGGCGCCAATCTTCAGCGCGCCTGAGCCACCGATGGTCTGGATGGTGGCGATACGTCCCGCCTTGACCGCTTCATGGTCGGCACCAAACAGCAGGTGTTGCACTGCGGTGCGGTAGTTGGCGGCGCCTTCCATCGGCTGGTAGGGGCGCGGGGCCGGGGCGGCTGCGCGCTGGGCTTCGGCCTGCTGCACCGACGGCAGCAGCGGAATGCGTCCCTGCTCGTCGTAATAGAGGCCGATCCCCAGGTTCACCTTCTGCTCGCGGGTGTCTTTGTGGAAGGTCTCGACTAGCGTCAGGATTGGGTCGCCAGCATAGGCATCGACGTGTTCAAACATGGGGGATCCTTGAAATTGACTGTCCAGTAAAACCGGCGGTCAGCCGGGCTGGACATCATGGCGCAAAGCTGGCGGTGGCTCAAGCCCGACGCTGGTCGAGCCTGAAGGGATGGTGCCGCGATCCTGCTTACTTCAAATAGGATCGCAGGACGCTGACCACCTGATCCAGATCCTCCAGCCGCTCGGCCGGGGTGGCATCGGGGGCGCCGAGATGCTCGCGCATATGCCCCTCCAGCACCTCCAGCATCAAGCCGTTGACGGCGCCGCGGATGGCGGCGATCTGCTGCAAGATAGCGGCGCAGTCGCTCTCCTGCTCCAGCGCGCTCTGCAGCGCACCGGCCTGCCCCTTGATGCGGCGCACCCGTGCCAGCAGCTTCTTTTTGTCGTGAATGGTGTGGGACATGACGGATCCTCTCGATCAATAAAACTATACTGGGGTATAGTATATTGCATCATCGCTCTCAGGAGAAATCCATGTCATCCCTCGCTCAATCCCACTGTCATCAACCCGTCATCCACGAGGGCAATCCGCTGGCCGAACAGAAGACCCGCTGGGCCGTATTGCTGACCGTCATCATGATGGTGGCGGAGATCGGCGGCGGCTGGTTCTACAACTCCATGGCGCTGTTGGCGGATGGCTGGCACATGAGCTCCCACGCGCTGGCGCTCGGCCTCTCGGTGCTGGCCTATCGCGCCGCCCGCCATTTTGCCCGCGACCACAGATTCAGCTTCGGCACCTGGAAGATCGAGGTGCTGGGTGGCTTCACCAGCGCTCTCTTGCTGGTGGGAGTGGCCGGGTTGATGCTGTTCGAGTCTGTGTTCCGGCTGCTCGATCCCAGCCCGATCCACTATCAACAGGCGATCGCTATCGCGCTGGTGGGGCTGCTGGTAAACCTCGCCTGTGCCTGGCTGCTCAAGGATGATCACGGCCACCATCACCATGGGCATGACCACCATCATGAGCATCACGACCACGATCATCATCATGACCATGACGATCAGCACGGCCATCAGGATCTCAACCTGCGCGCCGCCTATATCCATGTGCTGGCGGATGCGGCCACCTCGGTGCTGGCGATCCTGGCGCTGGTGGGGGGTATGTTGTGGGGCGCTGACTGGCTCGATCCGCTGATGGGCATAGTGGGTGCCGGACTGGTGGCCGTGTGGGCCTGGGGTCTGTTGCGTGACTCCGGTCGGGTGCTGCTGGATGCCGAGATGGATACCCCGCTGGTGGCGGAGATCCGCGAGGTCATCGCCGAACTGCCACAGACCGAGATCCGTGATCTGCACGTCTGGCGGGTAGGGCAGCAGCAGTATGCCTGCGTGCTCTCTTTGCTGATGGTCAATCCGCTACCGGCGCAGCAGATCCGCGAACGGTTGGCGATCCATGAAGAGCTGGTGCATGTGACCATCGAGATCGCCAGCGAACAGGATAAATAACGGGGGCCGTTGGCCCCCCTGGTTTCAGTGCCGTTGGTTCCCTGATGTCAGTGCGGCTGCCCGGTGATCTCATCCTGGGGCTTGTGTTGCCACACAGCGCCGAGCAGCAGCTTGAGCAGCAGTCCGGGCGGGTTGTCCAGCAGCTTGCCGGACTCCAGCAGCAGCTGACCATCGGCGCGAAACCCGAGGCTTGCATCTATGGTGCCATCCTCCGAGACCACCTGGAGCAGGCCATTGAGGGCGGAGCGTTCACCGGGCTGACAGCGCAGCCGCAGTTCGCGGGGTTCCCCCAGCAGGGTGAAGGCGCGGCTCAGCGGGGGCGAGTCTTCATAATCGGGCCAGTTGAAGAAGTGATACTGCTCGGCCAGGGTGCCAGCCTGCTGGCAAAACTGGTCGAACAGCTGCCCGATCGCCTGATACTCCTGATCGAGTCGTCTTGCCTGCTCTTCAATCCGTTTCATTGTTTACTCCTTGTCTATCCACTTGATCAGACATTGCTTTTCTGACCCCGTGACTGCCGTTTTCCAGATATGAGGCCAAATGGCCACGAGGTCTGTGAGCCGGATCGAAGTTTCAGTCTGAAAACGTTATCTTGTTGAAACTGGATGGTTTTTTTGCCTTTCCGCTCACATTTGAATCGATTGCCGCTGATTAATATGGCACCGCCTGGCAATGACCGGGTGCTCGACTATCGAGACTAACTACAGCGGGAATTATAAAAATATGGATATGAAAAAGACCAAAGTGGCGCTGGTAACAGCCTCACTGCTCGCGCTTTTGTCTGGCTGTAATGACAACAGCACATCTACTTCTACACCTGAACCTTCTGATGGACCTGTCGCTCGCTTGCCCAAGATGGATCCCCCCAAGGAGCTGCTGCAAGCAGGCCCCAACGAGGTAGTCATTGCGCTGGTGGATACCCAGTCGGCAGCCAAAGGGGCCAAGGCACCGTTTGACAGCCACAGCCTGCACCTTTGGAACAACGACGCCTGCAAGGCAACGGCTGATAGTGGCCTGAATACCGGGTGGGATGACAAGAGCAAGACACCGGCCACTGCCGACAGCTTTGGTCCGGCCTGGGTTGTTCCGCTCAAAAATGTGGAAGGGTGCATCAACTTTATCGCTCGCAACGGCGATCTGGCCAACCTGACCGGCAGCGATATGAAGGTGATCTTCAGTGAGCACCCGGATCGCACCGTGGCCATCGTCGCGGGCAAGAAAGATCTGTTTGGCAGCCGTGCCGAAGCCTTTACCGCCGCCTTTGGCGTGGCGGGGGCCAGCGCTCATTTGATCGATGGCAATACCCTGATTTGGCAAGGGGGCAAAGACAAGCCCCATGTTCGCCTCTATTACACCGACTCGGGCACCATCAAGGCCAATGCCGATGGGGTGTTCGATTTCCCCTATATCAGCCTGACCGCGACCAGCCTGACTGCCGAGCAGCAGGCCAAATATCCGCACCTCAAGGATGCGGCCGCCTTTGCCCTGCCTGCCGGGAAAGATCTCAAGCCCCTGCTCAAGGGGGAACTGGTGGCTATCGGCACCGATGCCGACGGTATCCTGCAGGGGGCGACCCTGGTGCAGAGCGCCGGCGCCCTCGATGCGCTCTATGCTCCCGAGGCGACCAAGCTGAGCTATGGCGCCGTGGTAGAGGGCAACCGGGTGACCTTCCGCCTCTGGGCGCCGACCGCCAAGTCGGTCAAGCTGGCCCTCTACAACGCCAGCCACCAGAAGAGTGGTGAAGTGGCCATGACTTTCGACAGCGCCAGCGGCAGCTGGAGTTACGAAGGGGGCAGCGAGCTGATCGGCCAGTTCTACCGCTACGACATGGAGGTCTACCACCCGCTGAGCCGCAAGGTCGAGCGCTACGAGGTGACCGATCCCTACTCCTTGAGCCTCGCGATGAACTCCGAGTTCAGTCAGGTAGTGGATCTCGACGATCCGGCCCTGAAACCGGAAGGATGGGACAGCCTCAAGGCGCCCCACAGCCAGCAGAACCCCGCCGACATCACTATTTATGAGGCCCATGTTCGTGACCTGACCGGTAACGATGCCTCCACCGATGAAGAGAAGCGCGGCAAGTTTGTCGGCCTGACCCAGCCCGACTCTGTACCGGTCAACCATCTGAAAGCGCTGGCAAAGAGCGGCGTCAGCCACCTGCACCTGCTGCCGGTGTTCGATATCGCCACCGTCAACGAGGACCCGGCCAAGGTGGCCAATCTCGGCGATGACTTCAGCAAGCTCTGTCAGGTCAATCCGGATGTGAAAACATCCAAATTTGGCGGCTATTGCGGTGGCGGTCAGACCGTGGGAGATGTGCTGGCCGACCTGCAAGGGGGCGACAGCAAGGATAATCCGCAGGTGCAGGAGCTCTCCGGCTATCTACGCGGCGTCGACTCCTTCAACTGGGGTTATGATCCCTACCACTACACCACGCCGGAAGGCTCCTACGCCACCAACGCCGAGGGCACCAAACGTATTCTGGAGTTCCGCGAGATGGTCAAGGCCATCAAGCAGAACATCGGCATGAACGTGGTGATGGATGTGGTCTACAACCATACCAACGAATCCGGGCTCGGCCCCAAGTCGGTGCTCGACAAGATCGTGCCCTGGTACTATCAGCGCCTCAATCCGGAGACCGGCTCGGTGGAGAACTCCACCTGCTGCTCCAACACGGCGCCGGAACACGCCATGTTCGCCAAGCTGATGGATGACTCTCTGGTCACCTGGGCGCGCGACTACAAGATCGACGCCTTCCGCTTCGACCTGATGGGCCACCATCCGAAAGATCAGATGGTGCAGGCGCTGGCCGCGGTGAAGAAGGTCAATCCCGAGATGTACTTCTACGGCGAGGGGTGGAACTTCGGCGAAGTGCAGGATGACAAGCGCTTCGTGCAGGCTACCCAGAAGCATCTGGGCGGTACCGGTATCGGCTCCTTCTCCGACCGCTTGCGCGATGCAGTGCGCGGCGGCAGTCCGTTCGACGGTGGTGATACCATTCGCAAGACCCAGGGCTTTGGCAACGGTGCCTTCGTCGATCCTAACGAAATGAGCAAGGTGGATCTGGCTACGGCCTTGCACCAGTCCGATCTGGTGCGGCTCGGCATGGCGGGCAACCTCAAGGAGTTCGTGCTGACCGACAAGGATGGCATGCCAAAGAAAGGCGCCGAGATCGACTATAACGGTCAGCCTGCCGGTTATGCCCAGGATCCGGTGGAAGTGCAGAACTATGTCGACAAGCACGACAACCAGACCCTGTTCGACAACCTGATCTACAAGGCACCTGCCGGAGCCGATCTGGTACGGATGCAGGGAGTATCGCTGGCGACCGCCATGCTGGGTCAGGGCATTCCCTTCACCCACGCCGGTGTCGAGCTGCTGCGTTCCAAATCCATGGAGCGGGACAGTTATGACTCGGGCGACTGGTACAACAAGGTCGACTACACCCTGGGCGACAACAACTTCGACAAGGGGTTGCCGCGCAAGGACAAGGATGGCGACAACTATCCACTGATTGAGCAGGTGCTCGGCAAGCATGCCAAGCCGGGCTCGGCCGAGATGGCGCAGATGGTGAGCTTCTATCAGGAGCTGGCGGAGCTGCGCAACTCCTCCCGCCTGCTGCGTCTGGGCAGCGGCGCCGAGGTGATCAAGCGGGTCGACTTCCGCAATACCGGCCCGGATCAGGTGCCCGGCCTTATCGTCATGACGGTGGATGATGGCGTCAGTGCCGGGGCGGATCTGGATCCGGCCATCGACGGTCTGGTGGTGATGATCAACGCCAGCAACCAGAGCCAGAGCATCGGCGACTTCCGTGATGGCAACGATCAGCCCATCGATCTGAGCGGTATGGTGCTTAGCAGCAAGCATCGCGCAGTCGACAGCATCGCCAGCGGCGCCGCCTATGATAACGGCCAGCTGACGCTGGGGGCCTGGTCTGCCGCCGTGTTCGTCAAGCCGCAGTCTGGTGCACAGGGCGCGGGCCTGCCGGTCAGCAAGAAGACCGACCTGAGCACCCTGCCACCGTTTGGCAACACCGCCGTTTATCTGAAGGGCTTCTTGGACCCCAGTTTTGTCGACAAGAATCCGCTGACATTTACCAGTAACTTCATGTACGAGTTCAGCGCAGAAGTGACGGCGGAGCAGCTTGGTAACACCAAATTGAAGGTGGCGGACTCTGGCTGGAGCATTAACTACGGCAGTTGCAACGCTGGTGACAAGCTGGTGGTCGGCACTCCGCTGACCCTTTGCAAGGGTGGGGATACCGGCAACATCGGGCTCGATCTGGCCAAGGCGGGCAGCTACAAGTTCGTGTTTACCGCCATGAACAAGGACAAGCCCACCCTGAGCGTCAGCTTCACCGAGCCGGTGCAGAGCTGCAAGGTACTGGACACGATGGCGGGCAATCCGCTCGGCTACAACCTGTTCGTCAAGGGTGAGCTCTCCGGCTGGGCCGCTCAGCCCCAGTACCAGTTGAGCTACAAGGGAATGGACGGCGATCTCGCCATCTATCAGGCAGCCTTCAACTACACAGGCAGCACCGAGTTCAAGGTCGCCAACGAGGACTGGAGCAAGGAGTACCTGCTCAACGGTGGCGGCGCGGTGAACGCTGAAACCGGCTATTCGTTCGCCTTCTCCAAGGGTGGCAGTGCCAATAACAGCATCACCCTGCCGCAGGGGCTGTGGAGTGTGCTGGTGAAGGTTGACCCGGCTGGCGTCAAGGCGGGTACTGCCGTCATTCAGGAGTGCAGCGTCAAGTAAGCAAGCCATTGAGTCCGGGGGATGGCTCGGCGCCCCTGGGTTGAATTCCACCTCGCCAAGGGTGGGATAACTCCGAGAGAGTAAGCAAAGCGCGACTGCCGACCGGCAGGCGCGCTTTTTCTTTTACGGGGAGCCGTGAGAAAAATGAGAGGAAAATGAAAAGCCGTCCCGGTTGGGGGACGGCTTTTGGCTGGCTTAGCGCTTGCGCAGCAGTCGCAAGGCGTTGGCGGTCACCAGCGCGGTGGCGCCGGTATCGGCCAGCACCGCAATCCACAGGCCGGTGATGCCGAGCAGGCTGGTGACCAGAAAGATGGCCTTCAGCCCCAGCGCCAGCGCAATATTCTGGTGAATATTGGCCAGTGCCGCCCGCGACAACCGGATCATCGCGGCGATGCCACCGAGCTGGTTGTGGGTCAGCGCCGCATCGGCGGTCTCCAGCGCCACATCGGTGCCGCCCCCCATGGCGATGCCGATACTGGCCCGCTTCATGGCGGGGGCATCGTTGATGCCATCGCCGATCATGGCAACCTTCCGGGTGCTGGCCAGCTTGGCGATCTCTTCTACCTTGTTCTCCGGCAGCAGACCGGCACGCCAGCCCATGCCCAGCTCGGTGGCGATCGCCTCGGCGGCACGGGGGTTATCCCCGGTTAACATGATGCTGTTGAGCCCGAGTCGGTTGAGCTCTTGCAGCGCGGCCGCCGCCTCCGGCCGGATCTGATCCCGCAGCGCCAGCAGGGCGACCGGCAGCGCCTTGTCGCCGCTGCTCTGGGAGAGCACCACGACGGTCTTGCCCTGCTGCTCCAGCGAAGCAATCCGGGTTTGCTGTTCCATATTCAGGGCCGCCACCCGGCTCGGTGCCAGCAGTTGCCACAGTTCACCGTTGATGCGTCCCTCAACGCCCATGCCCGGCAGGGCGCGCAAGTCGCGAGCCTCCGCCAGCGTCAGCCCCTGTTCAGTCGCGTTGGCTACCACGGCGCGGGCCAGCGGGTGGTGGGAGCCCTGCTCGATGGCAGCCGCCAGTGCCAGCAACTCGGTCTCCGGTTGGCCATTGAGGCTCACCAGTTCGGTCAGTTGCGGTTTGCCCAGGGTCAGAGTGCCGGTCTTGTCAAAGGCGACAGTGTCGATATGGGCCAATCGCTCCAGCGCGGCCCCGCCCTTGATTAGCGCCCCCTGACGGGTGGCGGCGGCCAGCGCCGAGGTAACCGCTGCCGGGGTGGAGATGACCAGCGCGCAGGGGCAGCCGATGAGCAGCAGCGCCAGCCCGCGATAGATCCACTCGTCCCAGCTCTGGCCGAAGGCAAGGGGCGGCACCAGCACCACCAGCAGGGCGATCAGCATCATGGCCGGGGTGTACCAGCGGCTGAAGCGGTCGATAAAGCGCTCGATGGGTGCGCGCTGGCTTTCGGCCTCCTCGATGAGGTGCAGAATGCGGTCGATGGCGTTGTTGCCGGGCTCGGAGACGACTTCAAGGCGCAGTACCCGATCGGCAGCCAGACTGCCGGCCGGCACCTTGTCACCCTGATGGCGCTCCACCGGAATGGATTCACCGGTCAGGGCGCTCTCGTCAAACGCACCGAGCTCATCGAGCAGGCGGGCGTCGGCAGGCAAGCGGGCACCCGGGGCGATTTCGATAATATCGCCGGGACGCAGCGCATCGGCAGCTACCTCTTCCCGCACCTCGCCCTCGGCAGTGGTACGGATCCGCAGCGCCTTGTCAGGCACCAGCGCCATCAGGGCGGTCACCCCGGCCCGGGCGCGTCCGGCGGCGTAGGCCTCCAGATGCTCACCCAGCATAAAGAGCAGCAGCACCATGGCCGCTTCGGCGGTTTCGCCGAGGAACAGGGCCCCTAGGGCGGCGACCGTCATCAGGGTCTCGATGGCGAAAGGGGAGCCGCTTTTGGTCAGTGCCCACGCCTTGCGGGAGATAGGCCACAGCCCCCAGAGGGTCGCCAGGGTAAAGAGCGGCTGACCGAACTCGCTCGGCAGCAGGGCGGCGACCAGCATCAGACTGGCCAGTGACAGGGGCTGCCAATATTTGCCCAGAAAGTTACCGAATAGATTGCCCTGCAGGGGCTGTTGTGACGCTTGCTTGCGGCCAGCTGCCTGCTTGTCAGCGCTTTCCCCCTTGAGCTGGAAACCAGCGGCCAGCACGGCGGCGGTGACGGGATCGGGGGAGAGGCCGGGGGCCAGATCCACCACCAGCTTCTCGGTGGCAAACAACACGCGCGCCTGTTGCACGCCGCTCACCCGGCTGACGGCGGTCTCGATCTTGCGGGCGCAGCTGGGGCAATCCATCCCCAACACCTGCCAGCTGTGGCGGCTGTTGCCTTGTACCGGTGCAACCAGCGGGTCGGCAGGGGGCATATCGTGCTCATGCTCATGCTCATGTTTATGATCGTGAGCTGGCGATAAGGGGGTGCTGCAGCACGCTTGATCGTGACAGCCCCCTCGGGGAGGCTCTTCATCCCCGGGGGATTCATTGCCGTCACGGGACGTGTGCTCATGAGGCGTCGGGGTTGAACAGCAACTGACGGGCGTGGTGTTGTCGCAGCAGTGGCTATCGTGGTGATGCTCACTCTGGCCGGGGGCCGCCTTGCTGACGGCTTTGATGGGGGCGGCGTGCTGATGATTGCAGCAGGATTTGCTCATGATGAGTCCCTCTTGATGGATCCCGCCCCTGCGAGATCCCTGATTACCGAGGAGGAGTCTAAACCTTGGTGTTAAGTCCAAGGTCAACCCCTTTATATCCCTTGTCTTCGCGGGTGTTTGTCTGGTCCCGCCGCCCCTATACTGATCACCCGGATTTTTACTACACCAATAAAGGACATAACACATGAGCAACTCAGTCACTCTGCAAGGCAACCCGGTCTCTGTCGCTGGTCACTTCCCGGTCGCCGGTGAGCAGGCCAAGCCCTTCTCCCTGGTGGCCAAGGATCTCTCCGACGTGACCCTGGCAAGCTTTGCCGGTCAGCGCAAAATCCTGAACATCTTCCCGAGCGTCGATACCCCGACCTGCGCGACCTCTGTGCGCAAGTTCAACGAGCAGGCCAGCGCGCTGGAGAACACAGTGGTGCTGTGCATCTCCGCCGATCTGCCGTTCGCCCAGTCCCGCTTCTGTGGCGCTGAAGGGCTGGACAAGGTAGTGACCCTCTCCACCCTGCGCGGTGCGGCCTTCATGGAAGATTACGGTGTGGCCTTCTCTTCCGGTCCGCTGGTAGGTCTGACCGCTCGCGCCATCGTGGTGCTGGATGGTGACAACAAGGTGCTGCACAGCGAGCTGGTCGCCGAAGTGGCCGACGAGCCGAACTACGCTGCGGCGCTGGCCGTGCTGTAAGGCTGCAAGCCATAAAAAATCCCGCTTCGGCGGGATTTTTTATGCGGGAATTGTCCGTTCAGGGCGTAGCGGGCGGGGTGGTCGCCGGTTCAGCCTTGGCGGTTGGGGAGGGTTGCCACTCCACATAGGGGCGGTGGATCTTCTCGTAGATCTCGGCCAGTTTGCCGGTGGCAGCCAGCTGAACGATGGCTTGCCGGAGAAATTCGTCCATCTCATCACCTGCAGCCCCTTTCTGGATGATGAAGACATCCTCGAAATCTCCGAAAAATTCTCGCCTGATATTGGTCAGCCCCAGCTGCTTGAGCATCAGGTCGGCCTCCTCTTGCGCCCAGACAAAGGCGTCGATACGGCCGCGTGAGAGCTTGCGCAGTGACTGCTCGATACTCATCGAGCGCTGCACCGGGAAGGGCATATAGTCGGGTACGGCCTCGATCAGCAGATCCCGTTTGGTGGGCACTATGCCATAGGCCATATCCGTGGTGACCGGATTGGCGGTATTGCTGTAAATCACATGGGCAACCTTGCCAAAACTGCGGGTGCTGAAGCGATAAGCCAGCATATCGATATCCCTGAGGTTGCGGATGGCGGGTAGCCCCAGATCAGCTTTGCCGGAGATCACCCCAGCCATGGCACGGGCGATGGGGTAGATAGTGATCTTGATGGTTACATCGGGGTAGAGATCATCGATGGCGTGTACCAGGTCGACAAAGGGGCCTGTCTTGTCGGCATTGATCAGCCCTGGCAGCTCGCCAAGGTGGGCATTGAGGATGCGCACCTGTTTCGGCGGCTCGGGGGTGGCGTCGTTTTCCGGAGTCTGCGACAGGCCGAGAGTCGCGCTGCCGAGCAGGGTGACCACGAGCAGCAGAAGGGGGATGTGTCTGGTCATGGCGAGTTTCTCTTGGTGATGGGTCAGCTAAAGTGTAGTCATCCGGTCGCCAGCGCCCCTCGGCCAGGCCATCATGGATAGGGTTTTACTTCTCGGCCCCCGCTCACTAGACTTCGCCTCCCACTTCTTTGTTGACGTAGCGCCATGACCTTTAGCGAACTTGCCCTCCATCCCGCTCTGCTTGCCTCTTTGCCCGCCACCTTGCAGACGCCGACCCGCATCCAGCAGCTGGCCATTCCGGCGGCGCTGGCGGGGCAGGATCTGCTGGCGCTGGCCCAGACCGGCAGCGGCAAGACGCTGGCGTTTGGCTTGCCGCTGCTGCAACGGCTGGATCCTGCCTCCAGCCAGGTGCAGGGTCTGGTGCTGGTGCCAACTCGCGAGCTGGCGATTCAGGTCACTGTTGCGCTTAAAGAGGGCGCCGAGGCGCTGGGGCTGCGCATCGTGACGTTGTGTGGGGGCGTTGCGCAGGAGCGGCAACAGGCCGAGCTGGCGCTGGGGCCACAGCTGCTGGTGGCGACGCCGGGGCGGCTGCGGGATCTGCTGACCCAACAGTTGCTGGGGCTGGATGGTTTGCAACTACTGGTGCTGGATGAGGCGGACCGCCTGCTGGAGATGGGCTTTGCTCCCGACATCAAGGCACTGCTCGGCTTTATTCCGGCGGATCGCCAGACCCTGCTCTTCTCCGCCACCTTGCCTGCCGAGCTGGAGGCGCTGGCCAACGGCCTGCTGCGCGAGCCTACCCGTATCGAGGCCAACCCCCTCAACAGCGTGGCGAACGAGATCGAAGAGCGGCTCTATCTGGTCAACAAGAGCAGCAAGGTCCCGGCGCTCATCAGCTTGCTCAAGGAGCAGGCGTGGCCGCAGGTGCTGGTCTTTATCAGTGCGCGGGATGATGCCGACGGGGTGGCCAGAAAGCTGGCCAAGGCGGGCATTGCGGTGGCCGCCCTCCATGGCGAGAAGGAGCAGGCGGTGCGCGAGCAGGCGCTCGGCGATTTCAAAGAGGGCAAAATTCGGGTGCTGGTGGCCACCGACCTGATGGCGCGCGGCATCCATGTGGAGGCGCTGCCGGTGGTGATAAATCTGGACTTACCCGCCAGCGCCCCTGTCTATGTACACCGCATCGGTCGTACCGCCCGGGCTGGCCGCGAGGGGCTGGCCATCTCGCTGGTTTGTCATGGCGAGAGTGACATGCTGCAAGCCATTCGCACCCTGACCGGCCGCGAGCTGCCGTTGGGCGATCTGGCTGGATTCCCGGTTACCGACCAGCCTGCCAGCGGGGAGGGCAAGCGCCCCCCTCGTGACAAGCAGGCCAATCGCCGTACTCAGGCCAAACGCAGCGTCAAGCAGTTCAAGGGCAAGCGCTGACCTCAGGGTTTGCCTTGCTCCCGCGCGAAGAGGTCACGACGCCACTGGCTCAACACCTCCTCCTTGTGTTGTTGCCACAGCGCAGGATCCATCTGCTGTTGGCTGATCGCCAGTTGCTGCTCCAGCTCGGCCAGCTCTCGCTGGTAGCGGCTGCGTTGATCGAGCTGCTGCTGGCGCGCCTCGGCAAACGCCAGCGTGGCTTCGACTTTCTCTGCGGGCAGGAAGTGATGGGCCAGGGTGGCCAGCTCCTCATCTCCCCACAGCTGACGAGCTTGCTGCAGGCGGGCATCCGGGTTGAACAGATCCATCGCCAGATCCGGATGATCCGCCGCCCACCGATCCTGCAAGTGGCTGAGGGTGTCCAGCCGCTCGGCCAGCGGCAACTGCTCGCTCTCCTGCGCCAGCTGATCCAGCGCCAGGGCATAGCGCCCTTGTAACAGGATCAGGCTTTCCCCCTCGCTCAGCCACCCGGCCTCTGTTGCTTCCAGATTGCTCACACGCTGCGCCAGCGGCAACTCGTTGTCGCTGATCTCGCTGGCAAGCTGGTTGATCAGTTCATCCGGCATCGCCTGCCAGCTGCTGGGCACTTCTTTGCTTTTGCCATCCATCCCCTCAGCTTTTGGTATGCGGGGAGGCGGGCTCCCCGGTTCTGCTGGCAACTGCACATCGGCCGGAGAGGGCGTCTCCGACCGTTCTGGCGATATCGGGGACTGCTCTTCCTGCCAGCCCAGATTCACCAGCAAAAGGGTCAGGGTAGCCAACGCCAGTATCCCGTAACGGCGAGTCATCGGCTGATCTCTCCCTTGACCGGGAAGTGGTCTGAGAGGTTGCTGGCGGGCCAGAGGCTGCCATCGCTGCTGCGGGGGATCCAGACCGTGTTGAGGTTGTGGCTGGCGCTGCCGTACTCCCGACTCACTACCAGATAGTCCAGATACTCGACGTTGGCGCCACCGGAGAGCGGGCCACCGGCATAGGGGTTGATCCTGGGATCGAAGGTGGCTTCGGTATAGCCGCCATAGGTGGGTTCATGGGCGTTCAGATTGGCCAGCATGTTGGCGTAGTCATCGGCAAACTTGCGTTTGTTGACGTTGAAGTCGCCGCCGTAGATGACGGTGTCCGTGGCTGGGATCTTGAGGCTGGCTGCCAGAGAGCGGATCTGACCAAACTGGATCTGGCGCAGCTTGCGGGCCTCGTCGGTGTCGAAGCTGGCGGTGTGGGTGGCGAACAGGTGCCACGCCTTGCCCCCCTTGATCACCTCGGCGTACATCACCCCCTTGTCGGCGAAGCAGTCAGTGCCGGTGCATTGGGGATATACCAGCTGGGCCTCCCGCACTATGGGATAGCGGCTGACGATCACCACGCCGCCGTCATGAATGTTGACCCCGGGCTTGTCGAGTACCTTGGTCTGGTAGGGGTACTCTTTCGCCAGCGCCTGTAAAAAGCCCTCGCGGCGGCCATCGAATACCTCTTGCAGCAGCAGGGCGTCATAGCCCTTGAGATAATCAGGCAGTAGGGTCAACCGCTCGCCGATGCTGGAGGCGATCACCGGCAGCGCCCAGACGTTGTAGCTGGCCACCTTGAGCCTGTTTTCTGCCGGTTCCGGTTGCTCCCGTTTTTGGGGGGGCGTGATCATATAGTGCAGATCGTCGTAGCGGCCGGTGAACTTGGCGGCAAAGGCCAGCTCTTGTGGCCCGGCAACGCGGTGGATCGCCCGATCGTTTTGCCAGCCGGATGCGCTGGTCGGCGTCTCGCCACCGTGCTGCAAGGTGGTGTTCCACCAGGTTCCCTCCATCAGCTGGTTGAGCCGATAGACGTCGCCACCTGCTGTGGTCACGCGGGTTTCGAACAGATAGCTCTTGCCCGCCTTGACCCCCTCATAGCGATTGAAGCTGAGTACCATGGCGCTCTCCCACGGGCCCAGCTCGGTGCGGTGCTGGCTCCACTGACTGCCGGGTTGCAACTGGCCGCTGCCGCTTTGGCGGATGTCGATCTGGAGCGGTTCAGGGCTGTTGTTGGTGAGGTAGACATCGGTATCGGCCAGTGCCAGTTGCGGGAACTGGCTGACCAGCAGCAGGGCGGCATAACTGAGGGTTTTCTGCATCACAGGATCCTTTTGGTTGCAGGGCAATGGAAAGTGACTGTTATGGCGAATGCAGAGGTCAGTTTGTTTACATTTTGGTTACAAGTAAATGAATTGGTTTTGTTTGGAGCTTTGTGGAAGTGTAAAGCGAGCGAGGCAGCACGCTTAAAGAGAGAGGGAAGAGCGAGGGAAGGCGCCCGTGTCGGGCGCCTTCACTTCAGGAGTTAGCGGTGGGCCAGCGGGTAGGTGAAGAGCGCCAGATGGGCGAAGTTGAAGGCGAAGTGGATCAGGATGGCCACGGAGAGTCGCCCGCTGAGCTGGAATGCCAAGCCGTAGCAGCAGCCTGCCAGGGTCGCAAACAGCGCCAGCAGCGGGCCACCGGGCAGGTGGATGGCTCCGAACAGTAGCGCAGCCACGACGATGCCAATCCAGGGGCGGTAACGTTCGGTCAGCCCCTGCTGGATCGCGCCACGAAACAGCGCCTCTTCCGCCACGCAGGTGAACAGCAGATTGTTGAGTGCAAACAGCCACCACCAGTGGGGCAGACCCACTTCCGGTTTCAGTGCTCCCAATTGCCAGGCGATGACCAGCAGGGTACCCAGCGGCAGCAGTAACAGGGCCAGCGGGCGCCAGCGGATTGCGCCCCCCTTGCCCAGCAGCATCGGGCAGGCCAGCAGCAAGCCAAAGAGCAGCAGCGGTTTGTCGAGGTTCAGATACATGTTGAACGGCACGCTGGCGGGGCCTGCCAGCGCCTGATCCAGCACCTTGAGATTGTTGAAGCCGGGGATGAGGTGCAGGGTCAGCGCAATCGCCCAGAGGATCAGCACCACTCTGGCCGCTATCGCCCAGCGGGCGGGGAGGGTTGGCGTACGCCACGCCAGCAGTAATCCTGCGACCGAGATCAGCAGGGCGGGTAGCGTCATTCGGTCAAGCCACAGTGCCAGCAGCAGGGAGAGTCCCAGCAGGGCAAAGGCGGGAAGACGCTGGCGGAAGAGGGCAAGCAGCACGGCCAGTGCCAGCGCGCCCCAGATAAATGAGTCGGGAAGGGGTAGCATTGGATCTCCTTGATCGAGGCAGGCGGCAACCTTAACAAGTGGGCGTTAGCAGGACAACCGCGCAGGAGGTGGTCGGATCCCTTCTCTATACTCATCAACAGGGTAAAGGGAGAGCAGCTGATGAAGCACTGTCTGTGGTTGTTGTGTTGTTGGTGTGTCTGGCTGCAGGCGGCACCCTTGCTGCTGGTGACCGGTGAGTTCACCCCCTATACCGGCAAGGCCCTGCCTGACGGCGGCGAGAGCACCCGGCTGGTGACGACCCTGCTGCAAGAGGCCGGGTATCGGGAGATCCAGGTCGACTACCTGCCCTGGCCCCGCGGCTATCAGTTGACCCGCAATGGGTTGGTTGCGGCCACCTTCCCCTACGCCTGGACTGCCGAGCGGGCCAAGCTCTTCCACTACAGCGCTCCCATTCATATTGATCGCCTCTCCTGGTTCACCTATCGGGGGAGCGAGACCATTCAGGCTGGCCGCTGGCAAGGGTTGCGTGTCTGTATTCCGCTGGGGTGGAGCACCAGCCATGCCGACGGGGTGATCAAGCGTTTCGGGCTGGATCTGCAGCGCCCCAAGACACTGGCACAATGTCTGCAACTGCTGGCTCGCAAACGGATCGATCTGCTGCCGATGAACGAGACGGTGACCCGGGATGCCAGCCGTCAGCTGTTTGGCGACCCCTGCCATCTGCAGGCATTGCCCCACTTTCGCCAGAGCGATACTTTTTATCTGATCATTTCACGGCAGTACCCGGAGGCCGCCAGCCTGCTTGAGCGCTTCAATCATGCCCTGGCTGCCGCCCGTGCCGATGGCCGCTATGACCAACTGATCTCCCGAGCCGGAAAGGGGATCGATTGCCGTTGAGAGTGCACGGCCGGAAAACAAAAAGCCGGAGCAGTGGCTCCGGCTTTCTTTTATGCCTTCAGGGGCGATTAGCGGCCTGATTCTGCGATCACGCGGGCGATGATATCGGCGCGCTTGCTGGCTTCCAGTTCGCCCAGGGCGATCAGGCCAGCCTTGAAGATGACGTTCTTCGGCAGGCTGACATCGTCCAGCGTGGCGATCGCTTCAACGTGCATGCCGTTCAGACGGCTGGCATCGCGCGGGCTCAGGTTGACCTGGGTGTTCATCACCTGCTTGCCTTTCTTCTTGGCAGGTGCAGCCGCTTTCTTGGTGGATTCCTGTTCTTCGTCTTCCGGCAGTTCGTCATCAAAATCGTAAATAGACATAGTCAATCCTGTTGAGTTAGGCAAAAGGGCACGTTTGCCCGACATAGTAATCCGACATTGGGTCAATCAGCCCATATCCTCGTTACGGATAAAGGCGCGCCAGGAGGTGAGCACCTGGGCAAAATCTTCCAGCCCGCACATGGCCAGCTGTTCATCATCGTAGTAGGCGAGATCGTCAAGATCCTCACCCAGCTCGATATTGAGGGCGTTGGCTTTCACCTCCGCCTCTTCATGGGTCAGCAGCAGGGAGTAGTCACCGCCGTTGAGCCGGTATTCGACTCGGGTGCGGTTGGAGAGCTGATCAATGATGGAGAAGAGCTCGTCGAGCTTCTCTTCATCCTTGCCAACCTCGTCGATTAGCCACTGACCGATGGCTTCATGGCCCATGGAGAACCGGGCGCGATAGCCACCAAACGGGTCGCGGCGAAATTCATAATCCATAGCACAGTCCAGATCGGAGGGATGGGCCATCACGGGCAGGCGGGTGCAAGCACGCAATTCCTGCTCCATGGCGGGGCACACATCGGGTAAAGTGGCCTATTCTAGCGATCCCCCTCTCGCTTGTCTTGATGATGTGGCATCTTTGCGCCCATGTGCCCTGAATCGCCTCGTGGTGACGTAGCCAGATCAGCCCCTTGTCCGGAGATGTTATGCAGCTAAACGATAACCTTGCCCGTCAGATCGTCGCACGGGCGATGAAGATCCTCTCCTTTTCGGTCAACGTGATGGACGAACATGGCCTCATCATTGCGTCCGGCAATCCGGAGCGGATCCATCAGCGCCACGAAGGGGCCGTGCTGGCATTGACCGAAAACCGGGTGGTGGAGATCAGCGAAGCGACTGCCCTGCAGCTCAAAGGGGTGCGACCCGGCATCAATTTACCCATCTCCTATCAGGGGGAGCTGATCGGGGTGATCGGTATCTCCGGCGATCCGGAGGAAGTGCGTGCTTACGCCGAGCTGGTGCGAATGACGGCAGAACTGATCCTGGAGCAGGCGGCGCTTACCGAGCAGTTGCAGTGGGACAAACGCCACAAGGAGGAGCTGGTGTTGCAGCTCATTCGGGGCGAGGGGCGAGTCGATCAATTGCAGCAGGCGGCCCGCTTTCTCGGACTGGAGTTGGCCCAGCCTCGGGTGGTGGCCGTGCTGGCGCTGGAGGAGGCCGATCCGGCGCGTCTGCGGGAGCTGGTTCATCAGCTGGAGAACCCGGAGCGGGACAATCTGGTCGCCATCAACGGGCTCGACGAGATAGTGGTGCTCAAACCGGCACAATTGAGTGATGGCGTCTGGCAATCGGCGCAGGAGCGCAGCCGGATCAAGCAGTTGCTGGCGCGCATTCCCCACTTCAAGGTGCATATCGCGGTGGGCGATTACTTCGCCGGGATCGACGGGCTGGCGCGCTCTTACCAGACGGCGCGAGATACCCTGCGCCGTGGCATGCGGCAGGCGCCGCGCAAACAGGTCTACTTCTTTGAGGACTACCGTTTGCCGGTGCTGCTCGGCAGTCTGGCGGACTCCTGGCAAGCGGATCAGCTGCGCACACCGCTGCAGAAATTGGCCCGAGAAGATGGCAAGGGGGCGCTGCAGAAGACCCTGCGCCACTATTTCTTGCAGGATTGTGATCTGCATCGCTGTGCCGAAGCCCTGTTCATTCACCCCAATACCCTGCGCTATCGGCTGGGGCGGATAGAGCAGATAACCGGGTTGAATTTCAACAAGTTAGACGACAAATTTTTGCTCTATCTCGGCCTTAATCTCGACTTGTGATTGTAAAATTAGACAAAAAACTACTTTTACATGACACGTTTTTTGGCTATTCAGCCAAAGCATTCTGATTGCAGATCTCCATAATGGCGGCCATTCACTCCCATTGAAGGTGTCCGTCATGATCCCGGTTACTGCCCTTGGCGCCATCGCGGCGCTCTCCATCGCCATCATCCTCATTTTGAAGAAGGTGCCGCCCGCTTACGGCATGATCGTGGGTGCCTTGGCCGGTGGCCTGATTGGCGGTGCCGATCTGACCCAGACCGTCACCCTGATGATCGGCGGTGCCCAGGGGATCACCACTGCGGTGATGCGGATCCTAGCGGCCGGTGTACTGGCGGGCGTGCTGATCGAATCGGGCGCGGCCACCACCATCGCCGAAACCATCGTCAAGAAACTCGGTGAAACCCGCGCCCTGCTGGCGCTGGCGCTGGCAACCTTGATCCTGACTGCGGTCGGCGTATTCGTGGATGTGGCCGTTATCACGGTCGCCCCCATCGCGCTGGCCATCGCCCGCCGTGCCGACCTCTCCAAGGCGGCCATCCTGCTGGCGATGATCGGCGGCGGCAAGGCGGGTAACGTCATGTCCCCCAACCCTAACGCTATTGCCGCGGCTGATGCCTTCCATCTGCCCCTCACCTCTGTGATGGCGGCGGGCATCATTCCGGGTCTGTTCGGTCTGGTGATGGCCTACTGGTTGGCCAAGCGGCTGAACAGCAAGGGCAGCAAGGTTGCTGCTGATGAAGTGGTGAGCTTTGCCGGTGCCAAGTTGCCGGGCTTTGCCGCCGCCATCAGCGCGCCGCTGGTCGCCATCCTGCTGCTGGCCCTGCGGCCGGTCGCCGGTATCGTGGTGGATCCGCTGATTGCACTGCCCCTCGGTGGTCTGGTCGGCGCCCTGATGATGGGTAAATTCCGCAAGGTGAACCAGTTTGCGGTATCCGGTCTCGCCCGTATGGCGCCGGTCGCCATCATGCTGCTGGGTACCGGTACCCTGGCGGGCATCATTGCCAACTCCGGCCTGAAAGATGTGCTGATCAGCGGCCTGACAGCCTCCGGTCTGCCTTCTTACCTGCTGGCGCCCATCTCCGGTGCCCTGATGTCACTGGCGACTGCCTCGACCACCGCCGGTACCGTGGTGGCCTCCAACGTATTCAGCTCAACCCTGATTGAACTGGGGATCAGCAGTCTGGCCGGAGCAGCCATGATCCATGCCGGTGCCACCGTGTTTGACCACATGCCCCACGGCTCCTTCTTCCATGCCACCGGTGGCAGCGTCCACATGGGGGTGGGTGAGCGCCTGAAACTTATCCCTTACGAAACCGCAGTCGGTCTGACCATTGCCACTGTCTCCACCCTGATGTTTGGCGTGTTTGGCCTCGCCTAAGGAATTGATATGAAAATTGTTATTGCCCCCGATTCATTCAAGGAGAGTCTGAGCGCCATGGCGGTGGCTGATGCCATCGAGGCCGGTTTCAAGCAGGTACTGCCGAACGCCACCTACGTCAAATTGCCGATGGCCGATGGCGGTGAAGGCACGGTGCAATCGCTGGTGGATGCCACCGGTGGCCGGATCCTGCCGGTCGAAGTGACCGCGCCCCTAGGTAACAAGGTGCAGGGCTTCGTCGGCCTGCTGGGTGATGGCGAGCGCGCAGTCATCGAGATGGCCGCCGCCTCCGGCATTCATCTGGTGGCGCCCGAGCAGCGCAATCCGCTGCTTACCTCCAGCTTCGGCACTGGCGAGCTGATCCTGGCTGCGCTGGAGATGGGGGTGAAACATCTGATCCTCGGTATCGGCGGCAGCGCCACCAATGACGGCGGTGCCGGCATGATCCAGGCGCTCGGCGGCAAGCTGCTCAAAGCGGATGGCTCTGCCATCGAGCTGGGTGGCGCCGGTCTTGCCGAACTCGCGACCATCGATCTGAACGGTCTGGATCCGCGCCTGAGCGATCTGATTATCGAGGTGGCGTGCGATGTGAACAACCCGCTCTGCGGCCCGAAAGGCGCCTCTGCGGTGTTTGGCCCGCAAAAGGGGGCGACCCCCGAGATGGTGGCGCAGCTCGATGCCAACCTCTCCCGTTATGCCGACTGCATTGAGCAGACCCTTGGCAAGCAGGTGAAGGATATTCCGGGGGCGGGCGCTGCCGGTGGCATGGGGGCCGCGCTGGTCGGTCTGCTTGGTGCCGAGCTCAAGCCCGGCATCCAGATCGTCATCGAAGCGCTGAAACTGGCCGAGGAAGTGGCCGATGCGGATCTGGTCATTACTGGTGAAGGTCGCATCGACAGCCAGACCATCCATGGCAAGACGCCAATCGGTGTCGCACGTTGCGCCAAGCAGTTCGGCAAGCCGGTGATCGGTATCTCCGGTTGCCTGACCGACGATTGCGGTGTGGTACATGATCACGGGCTGGACGCGGTATTCGCCGTGGTCAACCGCGTCATGTCCCTGCCGGAGGCGTTGGAGAGCGCCAGCACCAATATTCAACTCACTGCGCGCAACGTAGCGGCGCTCTATCGGTTGCCCCGCTGATATTTGAGTCGATGCCTGTTATCCGGGCATCGACCATCCCTTGCCCTATGCAGGTCTTTCTCAACTCATGAGAAATCCGGTTGCCCTTAGCACTTTTCGCCGACCCAACGAGGTCGGCTTTTTTATGCCTGCTCTTCGGTGAGGGGTCTGACGCTCAGCACCGGGGCCGCGTCGATTTCGTCTGCATTCATCATGGATGAGATGCGTTGCAGGGAGGAGAGCAGCAGGGTCTGTTCCCACGCTTCCAGCGCCTGAAAACGCTGGATGAAGCGCTCTTGCAGCGGGGTCGGGGCCTGGGCCAGCAGGGCGCGACCTGCGTCAGTCAGTGTCGCGTGAACCTTGCGCTTGTCGGTATTGCTGCGAACGCGTTGCACCAGTTGGCGGCTCTCCAATCGGTCCATGATGGTGGTGGCGGTGGCCTGGCTCATGTTGGTGTGATCGGCCAGCTGGCGCATGGAGATCTGTCCCAGCTCATCGATCCCTTTGAGCAGCAAGAGTTGCGGGGAGGTGAGCCCGGCTTCTTTGATCAAGCGCCTGGAGTGCATGTCGATGGCACGAATAATCTGGCGCAGGGCGACCAGCACTTCATCATGTTTTTCCATGGGATGTGCGTTATTGGAAGGCTATGGAGAGGCGCAAAATTTTCCGCCTAATTCGTCACAAGGTCAATATGGTTTTTGTTGTAATAATTTCTGCTCTAATTAATTTTGTGTTAGGTTGACGGGCATTTCACGGAATTCACCCTGACATTTGAGGAGCTAAATGATGAATGACGAGCTGGATATCAAGTCTCTGGTGGCCGAGTTACGTGTGGTCAGAGTGCGCTATGAACTGCCGGATACCTCGGCTTTTGTGCGCTATCAGCCTGCCTATGATGAAGACCCCAACAACCTCAAGGTACACCACTATGATGGTGAGTTACCCCTCTCTTGCAGTGAGACAGGTACTTTCAACCTAAAGGAGTTGGTGAATGAATTGCGCTACGCCTATGTGCTGGTGCACCTCTTTCCTGACGAAAGTGCCATGAACTTCTATCTGACCGGCCTCGATACCGGCTTGGCCCAGCTGGAGTTCATCGGTGGCTCTTACGACTTCAATCGCCTCTGGATCACCAGCGGTATCTCCAATCTGAGCGTCCCCATGGCCATCTTCCTTGGCAAGCGTCACGCGGTGAATGGCCAGCCCTCGGTTTCGCTGGTGGATCACCGCGAACAAGCAGCTGGCAAGCTGGTCTATCGTGCCATCGGCGGGGCCGGTGATCATGTGGGCGAAGACTTTTTCAACAACGACTAAGGAGGCTGGATGCGAGCAAGCAAAGGGCTATTGAAAGGCCTCAACCCGACTATGGCCATGACGGCCCTCACCGTGATCACCCTGTTTTTGCTGTTTGGCGTATTTGTTCCCGATACCGCGGCCGCCTGGTTTGTCGGTGCCAAGGATCAGATTATTGCCGGGTTCAAGTGGTACTACATTCTGGTGGTCGCCCTGTTCCTGTTCTTCGCTGTCTACCTGATGTTCAGCCGTTTTGGCAGCATCCGGCTGGGTGACGACGACCAGGTACCGGAGTTCGGCTACTTCGCCTGGTTCTCCATGCTCTTTAGCGCTGGCATGGGGATCGGTCTGGTGTTCTGGAGCATCGCCGAGCCGATGAACCATCTGCAGGGCAATCCGTTCATTACCGAAGGGATGACCCCGGAAGCGGCCCAGATCGCCATGCGCCTCACCTTCTTCCACTGGGGCCTGCACCCCTGGGCCATCTATGTGATCGTTGGCCTGTCGCTGGCCTTTTTCAGTTATCGTCGCAAGTTGCCGCTGGCGATCCGCTCTGTGCTTTACCCCATCCTCGGCGAGCGGATCTACGGTTTCTGGGGCCATGCGGCCGATGTGCTGGCCGTGTTCGGCACCGTGTTCGGGGTGGCGACCTCCCTGGGTCTGGGGGTCTCCCAGATGAATACCGGCCTCAACCAGATGTTTGGTATGGCGGTGTCGCAGTCCAACCAGCTCTGGCTGATTGGCGGTATCAGCCTGATCGCCACTCTGTCGGCGGTTTCCGGGGTCGGGCGCGGAGTGAAGATTCTCTCCGAGCTCAATATCTGGCTGAGCGTGTTCGTGCTCGCACTCTTTCTGGTGCTGGGGCCGACCACCTATATCCTCAACGCCTATGTACAGAACATCGGTGATTACCTGCAGAACATCGTCAAACTGAGCTTCTGGACCAACACCGAGGCCAACGGCACCTCGGCCTGGCAGTCGAGCTGGACGGCGTTTTACTGGGGTTGGTGGATTGCCTGGGCGCCGTTTGTCGGCATGTTTATCGCCCGTATCTCCAAGGGGCGTACTATCCGCGAGTTTGTGCTCGGTGTGTTGCTGGTACCCTCGCTGCTTGGCATGTTCTGGCTCACCGTGTTTGGCGGTACGGCGATGAATCTGGAGCTGTTTGGTGGTGGCGGTGTGGTGGCTGCGGTCAATCAGGATGTGACGCTGGCGCTTTACAAGACGGTCGAACTGCTGCACTGGGATACCTTCGGCTGGATCGCCAAGGCCGTGCTGACCCTGCTCATCTGCACCTACTTCATCACTTCCAGTGACTCGGGCACGTTGGTCATCACCACCCTGCTCTCCATCGGTGATCAGGAGCCGCCGGTGCTGCACCGCGCCGTATGGGGTCTTGGGCAGGGGCTGGTTGCTGCTATCCTGCTGGTCTCCGGCGGCCTGGCAGCCTTGCAGGCGGCCAGCATCATAGCGGCGCTGCCTTTCTCGGTGATCATGCTGGCGATGTGCTATTCGCTGATGCTGGGGCTCAAGCAAGAGAGCCAGCGCCAGTTTGAGTATCGTCAGAACCTCAAGCGCCACGATGGCTCATCCCATATGAGCCTGATGGAGCGAATTGGTCCGGCATAACGGCACCAGCAGGGGTTAGCGTTCCCTCACATATCAATCAGGATGCAAAACGGCCGCCCTGGCGATGCTCTCCTTGCGGAGCTCATCATCAGGGCGGCCGTCTGTTATGGGGCCGAGGTTACTCCTCGATAAAGGTCCACTCATCCTTGATGCGGCTGATGGCATCAGTGCGCTTTTTGGCCAGCTGCTCCTTGATCTCTTCCCCTTTGAAACCGGCCGCCACTATCTCTTTCACCGGCACCGCCTGGGCGGCAGCCAGCGCTTCTGCCACATAGTCCGGCTCGGCGTAGACCCGTTCCTCGAAACCTGTGCGGCCGTGGAAGTCGGCGCGGCAGGCATCCAGCAACTGGGCAAAGCGCTCGGGGCGACGCCAGGCATCAGCCTTGTCGAACACCTTGAGCAGGGTGGCGGGTTTGAGCTCAAAGGCGATGTGGATGTGGGTATGCAGATCGCTCACCAGCAGCGCCAGCTCCCGGCACTCATTGGGTACCCGGAACCGCTCGCACAGGGCACGAATAAGCGGCAGCCCCTTCTGGCCATGACCGTGATGGCTTGGCCAGAACTCCTTGGGGGTTACTCCCTTGCCAAGGTCGTGGCAGAGGGCGGCAAAGCGGACGGTCAATTCCGGGGAGATCCGGCACGCCTGCTCCAGCACCATCAGGGTGTGGATGCCGGTGTCGATCTCCGGGTGCCACTTGGCCGGGGCGGGGACGCCAAACAGCGCATCAATCTCTGGGAACAGCGCCTTCAGGGCGCCGCACTGGCGCAGCACCTCGATAAAGATCTGCGGGGTCGGCCCCAGCAGCACTTTTTCCAGCTCCTTCCAGACTCGCTCCGGCGTGAGGTGGGCCAGCTCGCCAGCGGCCGTCATCTCGCTCATCAGGGCGAGGGTTTCCGGCGCTATGGTAAAGCCCTGAGCGTGGAAGCGGGCGGCGAAGCGGGCGACCCGCAGGATGCGCAGCGGGTCTTCGGCAAAGGCGGGGGAGACGTGGCGCAGCAGCCGTTTTTCCAAATCCTCGATGCCACCGTAGGGATCGTGGAGTTGGCCCTGATCATCTTCGGCGATGGCGTTGATGGTGAGATCCCGGCGCAGCAGATCCTGCTCCAGCGTCACATCGGGGGCGGCGTGGCAGACAAAACCGGTGTAGCCCTGACCCTGTTTGCGTTCGGTACGGGCGAGGGCATACTCCTGCTGGGTTTTGGGGTGAAGAAACACGGGAAAGTCGCGACCGACCTGGGTAAAACCCTGCGCCAGCATCTGTTCCACGGTGGCGCCGACCACCAGATGATCCCTGTCGCCCTGCGGCAATCCCAGCAGGCGATCCCGCACTGCGCCCCCAACCAGATAAGTCTGCAAACCGTCTCTCCCGTCATCAATCGTGGGGCCGAGTATATCGTCTTTGTTACCGCTTTGCTGCCTGACCACCACCTGCCCGCAGCGCCAGTCAGCGCGGCTTTGACTTGGGCGTGACGAGGCCTTACGCTGCCGCACCAGACAGCTGGCGCTGTGCTGCGGGATGACTTTATGCCCGCTCAGGCCAGATGAGCCGAAGGAACCGCAGAGTTCCCCATATATCAACGACATGAGAACAACGTGAATCAATCAACCTTCGCAAGCCGGGTTCTGGAGTGGTACGAGCTTCATGGCCGCAAAACCCTGCCCTGGCAGCAGGAGAAGACCCCTTACCGGGTCTGGGTCTCGGAGATCATGCTGCAGCAGACCCAGGTCGCCACAGTCATCCCCTATTACCAGCGTTTTATGGCGCGCTTCCCCGATGTTGTGGCGCTGGCCGATGCCCCTGTCGATGAGGTGCTGCACCACTGGACCGGGCTTGGCTACTACGCCCGGGCCCGCAACCTGCACAAGGCGGCCCAGCAGATCCGCGATCATCACCACGGCCTCTTTCCCGAGCGCTTTGACGAGGTGATGGCGCTGCCGGGCATTGGCCGTTCTACCGCCGGGGCCGTGCTGTCGCTCTCTCTTGGTCAGCCTCATGCCATCCTTGATGGCAACGTGAAGCGGGTACTCACCCGCTGGCTGGCGCTGCCGGGCTGGCCTGGCCAGAAACAGGTGGAGAACGAACTGTGGGAGATCGCCATCCGGCTCACCCCCAAGCTGGGGGTGGCGCAATACAATCAGGCAATGATGGATATCGGGGCCACTATCTGCACCCGCAGCAAGCCTGCCTGTGATCGCTGTCCGGTGCGGGCCGATTGCCAGGGGCTGTCGCAAGGCAAGCCTACCGCTTATCCCAACAGCAAGCCCAAGAAGAGCATTCCGGCCCGCGATGGCATCATGCTGCTGATCCGTCACGGTGATGAGCTGCTGCTGGAGAAGCGGCCGCCACAGGGGATCTGGGGCGGGCTCTACTGCTTCCCGCAAGTGGCCTCGCTGGCGGAGGTGGATGGTCTGCTGGCGTCCCTTGGCCTGAGCCATCACGGTTATCGGGAACTGGCCGGTTTTCGCCATACCTTCAGCCACTTCCATCTCGATATTCAGCCGTTGCTGATTGACATTGATGAGGCGCAGCCGCTGCGGCTCATGGAAGCAGATAACCGACTCTGGTATAACTTACGCCATCCTGCCGAGGTGGGGCTGGCGGCCGCCACGGCCCGTCTGCTCGCCTATCCAGAGTTACAACCATAGAGGTCAACATGAGCCGTACTGTATTTTGCCAACGCCTGAAAAAAGAGGGCCCGGGTCTGGATTTCCAACTCTATCCCGGTGAGCTCGGCAAGCGGATTTTTGACAACATCAGCAAGGAAGCCTGGGCCGAGTGGCAGAAGAAGCAGGTGATGCTGATCAACGAGAAAAAGCTCAACATGATGAATCTTGAGCATCGCCAACTGCTGGAAAAAGAGATGGTCAGCTACCTGTTTGATGCAGGTGAAGTGCAGATCGAAGGTTACACCCCGCCTGCCCAGTAAGCTCTCCGGCTGTTGTACGTGTGAACAGGTGCGGGAATGGCGCCACACTGGCGTGACCGCTCCTGAAGTCGCAGCAAATGAATGATGGGCAGCTCTGCTGCCCGGTTTGAGGATCCTATGGGCCGAATTTTTTGGCTGCTGTGCACCCTGCTGTTTCTCTCTGCCTGCTCATCTTCCCCCAAGCCCAGCGGGAGTGAGGATGACGATCTGGTCAACGGCAAGGACATCCGCGGTTTTGAACACATGATCAGCGCGCTCTCCCATAACGTTAACGAGATATGGGGGCGGGAGGCGCTGTTTGCGGGCAAGTTTGACTACGTAAAATACACGGATCAGTACAAGAGCCGGGCCCACATCGACTTCTCCAGCGGCCACATCATGGTGGAGACGGTCTCGGGCATCGATCCCCGCGCTCACCTGCGTCGCGCCATCATCGAGACCCTGCTGACGCCGGACGATCCGGCCGAAGTGGATCTTTACTCCGATCGGGAAATTCTGACCGGCGGCGAGCCTTTCCTCTACGGTCAGGTGCTGGATAATCAGCGCCAGCCAATCCGCGCCTCCTGGCGCGCCGAGCGTTATGCCGATTACCTGCTCAACACGGCGATGAAGAAGCGCACTCTGGGTATTCGCACCATCTTCTTCGTCGATATACCCATGGTGGCCAACCATGAAGATCGACGGGGCTACAAGTATGCGGGGATCATCCGGGAAGCGTCGCGCAAATACGGCGTGCCGGAGAGCCTGATCTATGCGGTGATCAAGACCGAGAGCAGCTTCAACCCCTATGCAGTGAGCCATGCCAACGCTTATGGCCTGATGCAGGTGATCCCGGCCACTGCCGGTCGTGACGTCTATGTGCGGGTCAAGGGCAAGAACGGCCAGCCGACCCGGGAGGAGCTGTTCAACCCGGCCTACAACATCGATGTCGGTACCGCCTATCTGCACCTGTTGCAGACCGTCTATCTGGCGGATATTCAGGATCCGCGCTCCCGTCGCTATGCGGTGATCTCCGCCTATAACGGTGGCGCTGGCGGGGTGCTCAATACCTTCTCCAGCGATCGCAAGGCGGCGCCGGGCCGGATCAACCGGCTCTCCCCCGAGGCGGTCTATCAGGTGTTGACCGAGCAGCATCCCAAAGAGGAGGCGCGCCGTTACCTCTACAAGGTCAATCAGGCCGAGAAGGGGTTCAAGAGAGCCTTTGCCAGTCGGGCCGGTTAAGCGGTGACGCTGGGTTAACCATGCAAAAGGGCGCTTGATATCAAGCGCCCTTTTAACGTCTGGCCAGTTCGTCGTTGAAGTGGCCTTATTTGGCGATAAAGCCGCCCTTGGTCTGCGGGGCCGCGCCCACTTTCTCCAGGGTTTTCACTTCCACTTCGGTTTTGTTCCAGCTGTGGTCCACTTCACCACGGATGCGGATCTGATCATCCGGGCCCACTTCGGTGCCACGCCACACATCCTGATCCACTTCGACCTCCACTTCACCGCTGGCATCGCGGAACAGATAGTTCTCGCCGCCCAGGTGCTTGACCAGTTTCCCTTCCAGGGTGGCCCAGCTGTCATCGGCCAGATCTTTCAGTTGAGCAACGGAAACCTTGTTCTGCTCTTGCGGGCCGATATAGGCCGCCATGGCAAAAGAGGAGACAGACATCAGGGTCAACAGTCCGATTACGCTTGCGCTTGCCTTGTTCATTTCATACTCCTGTCGTTGGTATGGGGGCATTGTGCCGGGGGGGGCGTGAAACAAGCGTGAAAGAAATAGGCTGGTGTGATTGTCTGTTTTGTTAGCGCAAGCGATTTCATCGGTGGCGGAACATGTGTGATTTCATCTGGAACTGTAATCTGTCGCCTTCACCAGAAGTCAGTGGCAGCAGACTCTTCCCATGCCTGTCGCCACTCGAGGAGAAGTCCGCAGGTCTCACCTGCTTAATCGAAGAGCATAACAATATGAAAAAATGGCTTGTTTGTTTATTGGGGTTAATGGCATTGACCGCGCAAGCGGCAGAGGGACGCCAACCTTTTTCCCGGGTCGTGATGTTTGGTGACAGCCTCTCCGATACCGGCAAGATGTACAAGAAGATGCGGGGGTATCTCCCCTCCAGCCCACCCTACTTCAACGGGCGCTTCAGCAACGGCCCGGTGTGGTTGGAGCAGTTGGGTGACGAGCGTTTTCCCGGTCTGGTCGTGGCCAACGAGGCGGAAGGCGGTGCAACCGCGGTGGCCTATAACCATCTGGGCGCCCTGAACGGCTGGCTCGGTTTCTGGTCCTGGGATCCCAAATATCAGGTGATCAACAACCTCGATTACGAGATCGATCAGTTCCTGAAAAAGGACAAGTTCCGCCCCGATGATCTGGTGGTGATCTGGGTCGGTGCCAACGACTATCTGGCCTATGGCTGGAACACCGAGCGGGATGCGGATAGGGTGATCGATACCATCCGGCTGGCATCCAACCGGTTGGTGCTCAACGGCGCGCAGCAGATCCTGCTGTTCAACATTCCTGATCTGGGGCAGACCCCGTCAGCCCGCAGCATGAAGGTGGTGGAGAAGGTGCGCCATGTGGCCAGCTACCACAACCAGAAGTTGCAGAACCTCACTCGCGAGCTGGCTCCCCTTGGCATCGTGAAGCTGTTCGAAGTGGACAAGCAGTTTGACGAGATGATGCGCGATCCTCAGCAGTTCGGGCTGAGTGACACAGAACACGCCTGCTACGGTGGTGGCTATACGTGGAAGCCGTTCTCCGGCAGCGCCGCCGAGGTGGCTGCGACCCCGGCTTTGAGTGTCGCCGAAAGAGTGGCTATTGCCGGTAACCCGATCCTGGCGCAGGCGGTGGTGAGCGGGCAGGCAAAAGGGCGAGCTGCGACTCTTAACTGCGATGAGCATATGTTCTGGGATCAGGTGCATCCGACCAGGACGGTGCACAAGGTACTGAGCCAGCGTGTTGCTGACTTTATCGATCAGCACTACGAGTTTGTTCGTCACTGATATCGCTTCGGGCCAGCATGTTGCTGGCCTTTTTTCCCTTTCAGCCCTCATCTGTGCGTCTTTTTGCGTCACATCCAGTTCAAATAACAAACGTTTGTTGCTGTTTTTGTAACGTGGTTGCGTTAGAGTGTTTTTTGTTAATTGATATCAGTGACTTGAAAATAGGCTAACGTTGATATGCTGCGATCGCTTTTGGGTGGTTGCACCTATAAGACGAGGTGATATCAATCAACCTCCTCCTACATAAAGTTGCAGAGGCTCAAACATGAAAAAATCATTGATTACCTTGCTGGTTACCGGCTTGCTGGCTGCCAATGCCCAGGCTGCCGGTCAAGACAACACCTGGTATGGCGGTGCCAAACTGGGTTGGTCCAACTTCTACGGCATTGATGAAAGCAATGCCCTGACCCTTGGCAATGAGACCAACGATGCCTTGGGGGCAGGCGTGTTTGGCGGTTATCAGATCAACCAGAATCTGGGGCTGGAGCTGGGTTACGACTATCTGGGCAAATATAAATACGACGCAGTGAAGAGCGGTGCAGCTTTTAGCGATGAGGTGACTGCACAGCTGGCTCAACTGACCCTGAAACTGGGTTTCCCGGTTACCGATAATCTGGATCTGTATGGTCGTGTCGGTGGCGGTTATGGCTGGGCTGATACCAAGAGCGATGTCTACAAAGATGACAGCCGCTTTGTCATGGTCGGTGCACTGGGTGCCGAGTATGCGTTCAATCTCGACTGGGCCGCTCGCCTGGAGTACCAGTACACCACCCCGTATGGCAGCCGCGATGATACCGGTCTGAGAATGGATAACGGCCTGCTCTCACTGGCAGCGGTTTATCGCTTTGGTCAGGTTGCCCCTGTGGCGCCCGCCCCGGCTCCGGAACCTGCTCCTGCACCTGTGATGGTTGAGAAGCAGTTCACCCTGAGCTCCGATGTGCTGTTTGACTTCAACAAGGCGACCCTCAAGCCAGAGGCCAGTCAGGCACTGGATAGCCTCTATAGCCAGATTGAAGAAGCACGACCCAAAGATGGCGTGGCAACCGTAATTGGTCACACCGACCGTATTGGTTCCGATGCCTACAACCAGAAGCTCTCCGAGCAGCGTGCCCAGACCGTTGCCAACTATCTGGTTGGTAAAGGAATCCCGGCCGCCAAGATCAATGTGGAAGGGCGTGGTAAATCCTCACCGGTTACCGGCGACAGCTGCGTCAGCAAGTCCAAGCGTGAGCTGATCGTCTGCCTGGCTCCGGATCGCCGTGTTGATGTGAAAGTCGAAGGTGTCAGCGAGGTGCAGGAGTAATCCTTCACACTGAGCAGCGTTCCACTGGGGCTGGAATGAACAGCCCCTGTCGGAGCAAGAGAGACCAAAAAGCCAGTCAGTTGATCTGACTGGCTTTTTACATTGGCATTGCGGTCGGGCAGGGGACTAAATCAGGAAGGGAGCGGCATCACCCGGTTGCGCCCCAGCTCCTTGGCCTTGTAGAGCAGCTTGTCGGTACGTTCGACCAGACAGTCTGCGCTCTCCTGACCGTTGAACTCACCCACGCCAAACGAGGCTGTGATGTGGTCGATGCGGCGGCCCGATTTGCGATCCAGAATCGACATCCGCTCGATAGCGCGGCGCATGCTTTCCGCCATCTGTCTGGCCAGCGCCAGCGAGCGATGGGGGACCAGCATGGCGAACTCCTCCCCACCCAGCCGATAGGCGGTGACTCCCTCCTTGCAGGCATCGCGCAGCCGTTTGCTGAAGGCGCGCAGCACCTGATCGCCGAGCAGGTGCCCATATTCGTCGTTGAAGTTCTTGAAGCGATCGATATCAGCAAGGATCAGCGAGAAGGGGTGCTGGCTGCGGATCAACCCCTCCAGCTCCAGATCGAAGGCGCGGCGGTTGAGCAGGTTGGTGAGGGCATCCTCGTTGGCCAGTTTGCGTGTCTCGTTGAGCGCGGCCCGCAGCTCTTTGATCTCTTTCTCCGCATTGCTGAGCTGGTTGCGAAAGTGCATGGTGGACATGCGCACATCCCGCGATTCGCGCACCAGCTCCCGCAGGATCCCCATGGTGTCTTCCAGGCTGAAGCCCTCGTCATCAATGCGGCTGAGCTTGTCAAAACTCTTGTCGAGCATCTCCTGAAACATGCCGGTATCGGAGATGGCGTCCTGCATGGAGTGGCCGAGCTCGTTGGCCATGGCGGCGAGGCTCAGTTTCATCGCCTCCATCTGCTTTTCGTCCTGAGCGGCCAGATACTGGTGATAGAGTCGCTCGCAGGTGGTGAGCGAGCAGGTTCCCTGCATTTTGACTGCCTGATCAATCGCCTGGTTGAGCTCGGGCATGCTGGCCGAGACATAGTTGTACCACAGGTGGTAATTGTCCGGCGTCGTGGGGATCTGGTACTTGATCATCAAAGGGACCGCTTGTTTGAGATAGGCGGCGGATTGGGCAAATGTGTCCTTACTCATGAGTTCTGTGTCTCATCATGCCAGCGAACTGAAGATAGTATGACAGAGAGATTGGCCAAAAGGCAGCCGATGGATGCCATTCGCCCCCCCCTCCGATATAATGGCACCGTTACCACCTACCCTAAGGCCTGCTTATGTCTCAAAAAGATCCTTTCCTCGAACGCGAGGCCGAAAAATACGATAACCCCATCGCCAGTCGCGAGTTGATCCTGGAACTCATCAAGGGCCATGAAAAGCCCATGTCCCGTGAAGAGTTGGCCAAGGTCCTCAAGCTGAAAGATGAAGAGCCGTTGGAAGCCCTGCGTCGTCGTCTGCGCGCCATGGAGCGTGATGGACAACTGGTATTCACTCGCAACCAATGTTATGCCCTGCCGGATCGCCTGAATCTGGTCAAAGGTTATGTAATCGGCCACAAGGATGGCTTCGGTTTTCTGCGTCCGGAAGGTGGTGGTCCGGATCTGTATCTGAACAACCGAGAGATGCAACGCCTGATGCATGGCGATTACGTGCTGGTGCAGCCGACCGAGATCGACCGCAAGGGTCGTCAGGAAGCGCGTCTGGTGCGCCTGCTCAAGTCCCGTGAGGCAGACATTGTCGGCCGTTACTTCGTCGAGAATGGCGTTGGTTTCGTGGTGCCGGATGACAGCCGTATCGGCCAGGACATCATCATCCCGGAAGGGGAAAACAAAGGGGCTCGCCAGAGCCAGGTCGTGGTTGTGCGCATCAATCAACGCGCCACCTCCCGCATCAATGCCGTCGGCACCGTACTGGAAGTGCTGGGCGAGAACATGGCGCCGGGCATGGAGATCGAAATTGCCCTGCGTACCCACGGTATCCCGCACACCTGGCCGGAAGAGGTGACCAAAGAGGTTGCCGGTCTCGGCGAACAGGTGCCGGAGAAAGCCAAAGAGGGCCGCATCGACCTGCGCGCCCTGCCGCTGGTGACCATCGACGGCGAAGATGCCCGCGACTTCGATGACGCCGTCTTCTGTGAAGCCAAACGCGGTGGCGGCTGGCGCCTGTGGGTTGCCATTGCTGACGTCTCCGCTTACGTGAAGCCCGGCACGGCGCTGGATGCCGAAGCGTATCAGCGTGGCAACTCCGTCTACTTCCCTGAATTCGTGGTGCCCATGCTGCCGGAGGTGCTCTCCAACGGCTTGTGTTCCCTGAACCCGCAAGTTGACCGTCTCTGCATGGTGTGCGAGATGACCATCTCCGCCGCTGGCCGCATGTCCGGCTACAAGTTCTACGAAGCGGTAATGAACTCTCACGCCCGTCTGACCTACACCAAGGTTGCCGCGATCCTCGATGGCGATCCCAAGTTGCGTCAGCAGTATGATCCGCTGGTGGGCCACATCGAAGAGCTGAACAACCTCTACAAGGCGCTCAAGCATGCCCGTCACCAGCGTGGCGCGGTGGAGTTCGAGAGCGAGGAGACCCGCTTTATCTTCAACGCCCAGCGCAAGATCGACCGCATCGTGCCGCTGGTGCGCAACGATGCCCACAAGATCATCGAAGAGTGCATGATCCAGGCGAACGTCGCCGCAGCCCGTTATATCGAGAAGAACGAAGCCTTTGCCCTGTTCCGGGTCCACGACCGTCCGGGCGAAGAGCGTCTGACCGGTTTCCGCGATTTCCTGGCCGAACTGGGTCTGGAGCTCAAAGGCGGCCTCGAGCCCGAGCCGAAAGACTTTGCCGAGCTGGCTGCCAAGTTTGAAGGGCGCCCGGATGCGGAGCTGCTCTCCACCATGCTGCTGCGCTCCATGCGTCAGGCCATCTATCAGGCTGACAACATCGGTCACTTCGGTCTGGCGCTGAAGTCCTACGCGCACTTCACCTCGCCAATCCGTCGCTATCCCGACCTGATCCTGCACCGTGCGATCAAGTATCAGACCGCCAAGGAGCAACAGGGCAACCTGCGCCACAAGTGGACCCCGAGCGGTGGTTATCACTACCAGCTGGAAGAAGTGGACCCGATGGGCGAGCACTGCTCCATGACCGAGCGCCGTGCCGACGATGCGACCCGCGACGTGGCCGACTGGCTCAAGTGCGAGTACATGCTGGATCACGTAGGTGACGAGTTTGACGGCGTCATCGCCAGCGTCACCGGCTTTGGTTTCTTCGTCCGTCTGGCGGAGATCCACATCGATGGTCTGGTGCACGTCAGCACCCTCACCAACGACTACTACCAGTTTGATCCCCTGCACATGCAGCTGATTGGCGAGAACTTCCGCCGTCGCTACCGTCTGGGCGACAAGGTGCGGGTCAAGGTGATGGGCGTCAATCTGGATGATCGCAAGATCGACTTCGTGATGGTGGAAGAGCCCCTCAAGATCACCGGCAAGAACGCCAAGCAGGCGGTTCGCAAGATGGCCGAGATCAAGAAGGAGAAGGCCAAGAGCGCCGAGCGCCACGAAAAGCGCAAAGAGAAAGATGGCAAGGAGAGCGGCAAACCCGCCAAGGGTGGCCGCGCCAAACCGAGCAACAGACGACCGGGCAAAAAAGCTCGCGATAAGGTGAAGGCCAAGGGGTAAGCCCTCGGCCTATGGCTTGGGTCTGGCGACCTGGGGCTAGGCTGTAAGGGGCTGATGGCCCCGCGTTATCTTCGCCAGCGCCTGATAGTCCTGGCGACGAAAAAAATCCGAACCCTGTTACCGGGGTTCGGATTTTTTTTATGGTCAGCGAAAAGGGGAGGGACTTAGATTCTGGGCGGAGCTCGGCCAAGATCCGTGCTTATGGCTAGGAACAAAATCCCTGCGCGATGCCACTCTATTGGCCGCTACGCGGCGCTCAGAAAGGTGGGTGTCCCATTTTTTATACACGGTCGGAAATATCGTGGCGGCGGTAAGCAGGAGTGGACATGATGTGATGATTTTTACGTTAACGGGGCGGGTATTGTACTGAATTCCATCAGTTCAAGACGACAGCCCCTAAACAGTTTGTTAAATTACTGCTCACGACTAAGGTAAGTAGCTAAAGATAGCATTACTAAAGCCAAAGTCGTCACCACCTGTAGGTTAACTAGCGCACTTTCGAAATAACAGCCTGATTGATGAACTCTAGAGATGGTAGCAGTGCCTATAGATTCCAAAACGGAAGTTCCAACATTAGCCTCTAGGTTTGAGTTAACACTGGAAAAAATGTAGTAAACTGCCCCGAAATTCAACACGTTTTCAATGTAACTACAGAGTGCGAGTCTAACTCTGTCGTATTTATCAAGATCTGAGTTAGTTTCTTTATTCTTTGATAATACATCCTTAGTAAAGGCATATGTTATCTCAAAACTTCTTGAGATAACCCTAAATATTACAGCCGCAATAATTACTCCACCGTAGGGTACTTGCTTAAGCTCAAACCCACAAAATTCCATAACTGTGAGTAACACAAGTATCAAGACAGAAAGGAATAAGTTCCCCTGATTAGATCTATAGATGAACATACCTTTTAAGTACTTCACACAACTACACCGATCATCAACAGTACAGGTTTGCTGTTCTCTAAACGGTACTATCATTGCTTTGATAATTTTCGCAAAGGTATAACCACTCGATAGCTAAACTGAGAAAAGGAATCGAATTGCGAAACTATCTATAGAAACGTTTAAGTACTTACGTGGAATAGAATACATTCCGTAAATTTTAACGAATAAATCGAGAAAGACTGATAATAGAAAACCGATGGCAACTTCTGCGTACGGAATTGGTAACTGCTGTATTTGTGAACCCGAAACCATCAGTACAACAGCTAATGAAATCATTACGACTATCATAGATACCTTAATAGTAATTTAATGCTTTGCTAATTGGCTGCCACAGCGTAGCGTAGGCAGTCCAGTGCAGGTCACGCTTTTTGTGGCCGGAACGAAATTAAGCAATTTGTTATGTGCATACTCGTACGTTGACGAGCTTTGATGTATTGACAACCACCTCAAACTCGCAAGTTTGGTTTGAGAAATACACATGCTGTTTGGATATGTCAGCACAAAGTATTAACCGCTTGGCTCCTTCAAACCACTGCTGCCCTTGATAGTGCAAAAAGGCAAAGTTATGAGCTATTTGTTTGTTGGTCGTCCATGACTGCCCATATTTTTGCGACTCAAACTCTTGGCTATCAGTGCCTCTATATAGGCTTACAATATCTGGGAGTGCATCTATATCATTCGGCTCAAGCACTTCATCAAGAATTACTTTGGGATACCAATTTTCATTTTCTTGTCGTGTAAATAATTGATGTAAACCACCATAAGAGTATGAGCAGAAGGCGTGACGTAATGAGTCCAGAACAACTTTTGCTTCCTCGTTAGAAAATTTATCCATCAAGTCCGTTGCGTACTGGTTTATTGTATTTTCCGCAGGACTAGCATCGAGTAAGAGGCTCTCATGCTGCCATGTCGATGAACTTTGGCCGATTATGGCATAAATAAATTCTTCTATAGCCCCTTCAATCTCACTCCTATGAGTAGCGACTCCCTCTTCATCAAGCTTTTCGATTATTGATTGCAGGTCGATCTTCATGGATTGCAAAATGAAACTTTCTGCCTTTTCGGATAGCACAGACTTTCCTCGCGTAACTAGCACATAACGTTTGGTTAAGGGGCCGGCTTTAGCCGGTCCCAGTGAGCGAAGCGAACGGTTTGAACTACTAGTTAGATGTACTTCTTATTCATCGGTAATCATGCCGATACTTCTAAGTAGCAACCGGCCAAGTGGACTTGCTTCACGGTAGCTCACAGCAGGTTTTCCAGTGAACTTGTCGTATTCTGGCGTTCCTTCACGATTCTTCTTTATTCGCTCTGATACTAGCCCAAGACGAACTAGGTGATCTTTGTAACTTTGCTGCAGCGCATGATCATCCCGTTCCTCTTGGCTTGAACCAATAACTGCTGTTACAGGCTCGAACACTCCAGCGTGAAGTTTGCGAAACTCTTTATCTCCATCTATTACGGGTACGTGATAGAAACGAAGCCAGAGAACCTCGGTGTCATTGAGCTCACCGAGAATACGCATCAAATGCTTAGATTCGGCGTGTTTAACGGCGTCCGATGTCAAACTACTTGTTACTAGTGAGGCAAGATACTCTCGACGTCCCTCGCTGATGGCGCGAGAAGCCTGCCGCAAAGACTCTTCAAGCAGATCCGTGAATTCCTCATCATCTAGCTCAGAGCGCACTCTAGTCTCTTCCAACTGCTCAATTCTGACTTGCAGCTTGAATGCGAAGTCAGCTATGCGATCAATTCTCTGGTTCGGAATTATTGCACCAGCAACCTCAGCAAGTAGAGAACCAGCAAAGGGGACAACGCCTAGGGCCGCCTTAGCACCAGAGGTGACGTAGTCGATTGCTTGGGTTTTGAGCTCATCTGGGAGACTGTCGCCTGACATTGGGACTCCTCGTGGTGCATCTAACAGTGATTAGATGGAAGGCGGTACTAATCCGTTAGCAGAGAATTCCATATAACTCCGTAACATCTTTATCGCCGCCAAGTGAAAATTATCATTAAATCATAATGTTACCAGCTTGCTTCTCGTACTGAGAGTATTCGCTTGATTTCCTCTTTTTTCGCCATCATTACGACTGTATAAAAAACAGTGCGTGGATTGCTTAAGGACGGCGCGACCAAACCACGGTTGCGTGAACAGCTCAGAAATGAATATAAGGCCGCCACCATGTTCAGTGCTCGCGCCACTTGCTGATCCATTCCATCAGGCAAGGCTACCGCCCCTGAATTTCAGCCTCCAGTCTGCTGCTGTTTACCTGCGTGGTTTCGCTGGCCTGGCTCATGGGTAACTCCGACGAGACGGTTGCCAAACGGCTATGGTAGCGAGCGCCGCCGTGGAAAAAAGAGGGAGATGATGGTTTCCTGAGCAAGATCAATAAATTAATCGTTATGAGCTGTGTTGAGCAACAACGAAAGGGCTGAGCTCCAAGGGCTGAAATTGTAACTCCTACCGTTTTGTGCGCCGCGTAGCGAGCCCACTTAGCTACGGTCGGGTACGGTGTTGTCCCCACTGCAACCAGCCGCAGATGGGGCATGGATGCCCCATCTGCCAGAATGGTGGGTGTCCCAATTTCGTTTTATTAGCTAACGCTGCATTAAGGTGTGAGCAGCGCTTGGCTATACTTGAGCGAAGCGAAACTGCCAAGCGTTGCGAATCACTCTTAAATACTTTGTTATGTGTGTTGTGTTTAGTATAAATGAAGCTTAACATACAGTTATAGAGTTTAGATTTAGAGTTCAACAATGTATCGCGTTATAGTTACAATTCTTATTTCTTTCATCTTCCAGAATTTTGCGATTGCAGAAGAAACAACAAACGCCACCAAAAACAACCTTATCTCTGCGCAAAATTCAGATAATGGCAGTGTGCAGGGCTCAGAAATAAAGGCGCAAGAACCTTTTAATTCATATGTGGATGCAACTTATCAACTATATATTCTGGAACGTATAAATAAATTAGAAATACAACAAAATGGAACAGCCATGAACATACCTGCATGGTTGATGAATCAGCAAAATCAAGTACTTTCACGAGTAGCTTCTTTAGAAGAGAATAAAGCTAGCGTAGAGCGATTGCATGAGGCTGAGCTGTTAAGTGTTAAAGCTACAACAAAAATCGAAAACATAGAGTACTGGATCAGTATTTTTCTTGCGCTTGCAGCTCTAGTTACGTTGGGTGGTGGTTATTTTGCTTATAATAAAACCATTTCTAGCGCAAAAGAAGCCGTAAATAAATGGTTAAAAGAACCCCACAACCCAATAATTGAACAAATTAAAGAAGAACTCCGTAAAAAAGGAGATGCAGAGTTAGCCAAACTTCTCAGTGACCCAGAGTTTCTTAACCGCATTCAAAAAGCAGAGACAACGAGCGTCAACAATACAGAGTCCCTACAAAGCCTAAAACATACTGTAGATCGATACAACACTGCTGTTATTAAATTCAGCCAGGAAAATTATAACGAGACATTGAAAGAGCTGGAAAAATTGAACATTAATACAAGCTCTCAAACAGAACTCGCAATAAAGACAGAAACCCTTTTAGCGCAGACTTACTTCAAACTTGGTAATGCAGAAATAAGTAACGATATTTATGAGGGGTTGTTGGCTAAAAACCCATTGGACAAACTAGGCTCCGTAGAAAAGGAGCTCCTTCTAAAGGCTATCATAAATTACGCAATAAGCTTAAATGAACAAAAACTATTATCTCGTTCAAATGAAACACTGAAGCTGATCCCATTAAACTCAACCGAATTCCCGCAAATCATATCTAAAGCTTATAGTTTGCTTTCTAATAATTACGTTACTAGTGCTAACTTCGATTCTGTAGTAACTCTGAAACAACAAGCAGATAATTACTTCTGCAGCCTTTCTGAGACGGAAAAGAATAAAACAGTAGCAGACTTTGCAACGGTGAAGTTGAACACTGGTGTCGCATATGCACAGAAAGGAGACAAGGAACAGGCTAGGAAAATATTCAACGAACTTAGGAGTGATTACATTAACAGCACTCACCCTGAACTTCGTACGGTTACGAATAAAGCCAGCTTAGGTCTTGCCAAATTAAGGTCAGATTAGCAACACATAACGCCACCTTAAGCGGCAAATTGTGGTTGGCTAAAATAGAAAGCGAAGCGAACACAGCCAGCTATAATTTGTCCGCTTCAAGGTCTTGTTAGCAGTCAATATGCTTAGTTACACTCCAGCCCGACCACAATAAAACTTTCTTTCTGCTTGGAATCCTCATGGGTAATTAATAGCAGGAACCACCCATCAAAACATTCAACGAAAGAACGATATCCTTTGTTATCGCTTTGATCGGTTTTTCCATATATAGAATAGTGCTCCAAATAAATTTTAATTTCACAATGGTCGGATTTACCTTTCACATAGCCGCTTGCGGGAACAAATAAATCTATAGGCTGGCTCAGTCTAATAGCATTAACTGCATTTTTATAAGAATTTAGTTCGGTATAATATTTCATGACGAGAGGAAGCGCAGTTTTTTCAGTATTCATAACACCAATAGCAATTCGATCTTTACTTGGTTTTGGAACATAGACCTCAAGATCATCATAATTCACCAAATATGATGACCCATTTATATTTTGTATTGAAATAACTAAAGTTCTTTCCCAGCCGATATCAACAATTCCTAAAGACTTGTTTAAATCAAGCTCAGATAGTTCCTTTTGATAATGGAATACCAAAAGCCCAAACCCCAGTGGGTCACCTTTCTCTATCAGACACAAAGCCAAGCCTAAGTTCGCGACGATGTTGTCCGGGGTATTAAGCAAGCACCGTTCAAATAGTTTACTTGCTTTATCTACCTCCCCATAAAACCGTTTTATTTCACCTTTTTGAGACAATGCTTCTGGAAGCCCAGGTTCTAGAAGCAAGGCAATATCAATATGTTTAGCTGCCTCGGAAAATACACCTTTATTAAAATAGCAAACGCCAAGGTTTAAATGCGGATAGCTGAACTTAGAATTCAGCTCTATTGATTTCTCAAAGTAACATATCGCATCATCAATATTTTTCAAATTTAGGTAGGCGACACCGACATTATAAATAATGAAAGGATCAGTGTTATCTTGGAATTCCGCGCTTTTCAATAGTTCCAAAGCGAAATCGTTATCACCTTTCTCAGCAACTAAAGTCCCCTTTACTGCTAAAGCCATGGGGTATATAGGATTAACCTTTAAAGCATCATTGCAATAGAGTATGGCATCATCTACTTTGCCCAATAATTGCAAAATACCCGCACATTTCATATACAGCTTTTCAGATTTTACTGTCTTAGATAATTCTACATATTCTCTTAAGGCCCCTTTGTAGTTGCCATCAATGAGCAAGCCTTCTGCCTTACTAACTTTTGAATTAACACTTGCTAGAATTTCATCCTGATTTAAATCCAAATTTTCTAGGAAGTTTAACGACGCACCCCCTTCCTTCTTGAAAGTTAATTTTTTAGAGTGTTTTTCAAAAATGCTTGTAGCGTCGGTGATTTTTATATACCCCCTATCGCATCGACTCTCATATATGAGGAATGCCAACTCTTTTAGGCATTCGTCACCATCTAGTAGAAGCGAGTTCTCAATACCCCATTCAATTATCTCTAACTTAATTATTTCCTTAATCTTATCTTCAGGGATAACGTCGACATTCCAGGCTCTAGAAAATTCGCTGACATTTTCAAATGCAATACCATTTCGTTTTAGAATCTTTCTAAAGTCTGATGATACTGATATCTTAGAAACGTTATCCTCGTTAGAGGATTGATTATTTGTGAATTGCTTCAAGTAAGAAAGGAATGTCGACAAGCTTTTATTTTTTGATGGTCCTATAATAATTTGATCTTCTGAAGTGTACTTATTAACAAGTGGTATCGATAGCTCTTCATATTTGACCTGAACATTAATTTTTTTCCTGTCGTCAAACAGCAATGAAAAGTCATCATCTGTTTCTATCCCGATAGAATTGAATCCACTCACATTAAAGTGCCTTAGCAAATAAAACGCCGCGCAAAGGTCTTGGTAAGCAAACCCTTTAGAAGAGTTACTTCCACCTGTTTTTATTTTGCTAAAGTAATCCTTATTGTTCATACAAAATTTATCCTAAATCTACTTACCGAAAGACTGCTAACAGTGATTAGATGGAAGGCGGTACTAATCTGTTAGCAGAGCATTCCATATAACTCCGTAACATCTTTATCGCCGCCAAGTGAAAATTATCATTAAATCATCATATTACCAGCTTGCTTCTCGTGCCGAGCGCATTCGCTTGACTCCCTATTTTTGCACCACGGTTACTACTGTGTGAGAAAACAGTGCTCAGGGACGTCTTGGAAAGCGTCGCCTCATCACGCCTGCGTGAACAGGTCAGAAATGAAAATGAGGCCGTCACCATTTTGGGTGGGTCGTTGTGGGCAGCTCTTGCTGATCCATTTTATCAGGCAAGGCTACCGCCCCTGAATTTCAGCCTCCAGTCTGCTGCTGTTTACCTGCGCGGTTTCGTTGGTCTGGTTCATGGGTGACTCCGATGAGACGGTTGCCAAACGGCTATGGTAGCGAGTGCCGCCGGGGAGGGAAGTGGGGGATGATGGTTTTCTGTGCAAGATCAATAAATTGGTCATCCTGAGCCGTGTTGAAGTCGAACATCAACAAGGAAAGGGCAGATCTTCAATGAACTGAAATTGGGACACTCATCGTTTTGAGTGCCGCGCAGCGGCTAACAAGCCATGATTGGCTTGTCGCTATGTGCCACGGAAGAGCTCGATATAGCGGTAGGCGTTTGGCCGAGCAGCTTCCTCCTCCCTAGATGCCGGTCTCTCTGGTATGATGCGCCATCATTTAGCGACCGGTGACGACGCCAGCATCATGGTGGTCAGGCTGCCGGTAGGGCCATTTTTCTCCGGAGCGCACTGGGTGCGACCCGACACCACGGATCTTGAACATGAGCAGTGAACTGATTTACGGCATCCACGCCGTGGCCGCCCTTCTTGAGCGCGAGCCGGAGCGTTTCATCGAAGTGTGGGCCCTCAAGGGGCGCGATGATGAGCGGCTGCAGCCCCTGCTGGCGGAGCTGGATGCGCTCGGCCTCAAGGTGCAGAGCGTGAACCGCAAGACGCTCGACGACAAGGCGGAGGGCAACAATCACCAGGGCATCATGGCCCGGGTGAAAGAGGCGCCGAAGCTCGCCGAGCACGATCTGGCCAGCCTGCTGGACGAGTTGGCGGCACAACAGAGCCAGCCCTTCCTGCTGGTGCTGGATGGAGTGACCGATCCGCACAATCTCGGCGCCTGCCTGCGCAGCGCCGATGCTGCCGGGGCTCATGCTGTCATCGTGCCGCGCGACAAGGCCACCGGCCTGACCCCGATCGTGCGCAAGGTTGCCTGTGGCGCGGCCGAAGTGGTGCCGCTCATTCAGGTCACCAACCTGGCCCGCACCCTGCGCGAGCTGCAGGAGCGCGGCGTCTGGATTGTCGGCACCGCTGGCGAGGCCGATCACGACCTCTATCAGGCCAAACTGACCGGCCCGATGGCGCTGGTGATGGGTGCCGAAGGTAAAGGTATGCGTCGCCTAACCCGCGAACATTGCGACGAGCTGGTGAGCATCCCGATGGAAGGGGCGGTATCCAGCCTCAACGTCTCGGTGGCAACCGGCGTTTGCCTGTTTGAAGCCGTGCGTCAGCGTCGCGGTTAATCATGCTGACTGACAGCCCCCCCTTCGATTGGGCGCAGGTCGCAGATAGAGAGGAGGCCGCGCGCCTCCTCTCTTTTGCCCGCCCGCTGACCCTCAGCCCGAAAAGCTGCCTCTGGCACGCCGGTGACAGCCCGGATCTGCTGGTCAGGGTGGAGCAGGGGCTGCTGCGGGCCAAGCTGGTGCTGGAGGATGGCCGCGAGTACATCAAAGAGTTCTATTGGGAGGGGGACGAGTTTCTCGACTTCCACCACCTGCTCAGTGGCGAGCCAGCCCGCTACAGCGTGGAGGCGCTGGAACCCTGCCATCTGCAGCTGTTCAGTCTGGCCGACTTGCGCCAGCTGCCCGGCTGGCCGCGCTGGTACCAGCACCTGCTGGAGGTGCAGCTGCGCATCAAGGAGGAGAAGGAGCAGTTGCTGCTGACAGGCAGCCCGCAGGCGCGCTATCAGCACTTTCTCGACAGTTTTCCTGCACTCGATGCCAGAGTGCCAGACCACCAGATTGCCGCCTATCTCGGTATCACGCCCATTAGCCTGAGCCGCATTCGCAAACGGCTGAAAGAACTTAACAAAGGTTAATGCAGGGCGCTGGTGCCGCGATTATGCTGGCAGGCCGAACTGATAAGGAGTTGCCGATGAACTGGATCCTGAAACCCTGGTCTGAACTGACCACTGACGAGTTGTATGAGTTGCTGGCGCTGCGGGCCGAGGTGTTCGTGGTGGAGCAGACCTGCCCCTTTCAGGATCTGGACGGGCTCGATCGCCGCGAAGGGGTCTGGCACCTGCTCGGCTATCAGGGCGATCTGTTGGCCGCCTATGCGCGGATCATGGCGCCCGGCATCGGCGACGAGAGCGGTTCTGCCATCGGTCGGGTGGTGACCTCACCCAAGGCGCGCGGCGGCGGTCTCGGTCACCAGCTGATCAGCGAGGCGGTCAAGGCGTGCGAGGCGCGCTGGCCGACCCACAGCATTTGGCTGGGGGCGCAGGCCCATCTGCAAGGCTTCTATGGCCAGCACGGTTTTGTGGCGGAAGGGGAAGGCTATCTCGAAGATGATATCCCCCATATGGGGATGCGCAGAGTGGTGGCATAACCACTCGTCAGAGTGATTCAGAATGCAGAAGGGCCATCCCGCGGGATGGCCCTTCTCTTTATCGCCAGGCGATCACTTCTTCTTTTTCTTCTTGGCGGACTTCTTCTTGTCGACCGGCTTTTTCTTCTTCACCGGTACCCGCGCTTCCTTGTGTTTCGGGCGCAGCTCGTCGATCACCCGGCGCTTGAGGCGCTCCTCGGTGTAGCGCTCGATCTTGGCGACCATCGCCATGTCGTGGGCTTCCACCAGGCTGATGGCACAGCCACGGTTGCCAGCGCGGCCAGTACGGCCGATCCGGTGGACGTAGACATCGGCGCCGTAGGGCATGTCGTAGTTGATGACATGGCTGACGTTCGGCAGGTCGATGCCGCGGGCGGCGACGTCGGTGGCGATCAGGAAGGGTACTTCCCCTTCGTGGAACTTGCGGATCGACTCGATACGCTTGCTCTGCTCCATTTCGCCACGGATCCAGGCGCAGGAGATGCCTGCCGCCTGTAGCTGGCCGGAGAGCTCCGCCAGACGCTCGCGGGTCTTGACGAAGATGATGGCTTTCTGGGTTTCCGAATCTTTCAGGATATGGGTCAGCAGCGCCAGCTTGTGGGCGGCGTCATCGGCCAGATGGATCCACTGGGTAATGGGGCGACGTTCGCTGCGGGGAGGCTCGGCATGCAGCTCCACCGGATCCTTGAGGATCTCGTTGGCGAACTTCTCAAGGCCAGCCCCTTCCAGGGTGGCGGAGAAGAGCATGGTGTGCTTGCGGTAGCGCGCCTCTGCCACGATGCGGTTCACATCCTTGATAAAGCCCATGTCCAGCATGCGGTCCGCTTCATCCAGCACCAGCACTTCGATGTCGTGGCTCTCGAACTCCTCTTTCTCGATGTATTCGAGCAGACGGCCCGGGGTGGCGACCACGATGTCGGTGGTTTTGGTCAGGGCAGGCAGCTGCTCTTCATGGCTGACGCCGCCGATGATGGTCTCGATGCTGAGGTTGGTGTGAGCCGCCAGCGCCTTGGCGTGGGCGGTCACCTGCAGGGCCAGTTCGCGGGTCGGGGTCAGGATCAGCATGCGGCAGGGGCCCGGCTTGCGGCGCGGGAAGTCCAGCAGGTGCTGGAGTGCCGGCAGCAGGAAAGAGGCGGTCTTGCCGGTACCGGTCGGTGCGGATGCCAGAATATCGCGGCCGTCCAGGGCTGGCTCCAGCACCATCTGCTGGATGGTGGTGGGGCGGGTGAATCCCATCTCGGCCAAGGCCCGGTTGAGGGCTGGGTGCAGGTCGAAATCATCAAAGGACTGGCTCATGGCAATACTCGGTCATTAAGGAAACGGCAGATTATAGGCGATTATCTCGTCGGCTCCTATTGGTGAGTGTGTCTTAGCCGCTATAATCGCCCACCATTTTTGCAGATGACGGGGGCCAGATGGGACGTAGTCGCGGATTTACCTTCAAACAGTTCCATATCAATCACGATCGCTGCGCCATGAAGGTGGGCACCGATGGCATTTTGCTCGGTGCCTGGGCGCCGGTCGAACAGGCGCGTCGAGTGCTCGATATCGGCACCGGCAGCGGCCTGATCGCCCTGATGCTGGCCCAGCGCAGCAGATCTGACTGCCGTCTCGATGCGGTCGAACTGGATATTAATGCGGCCAGCCAGGCGCGGGAGAATGCGGCTGCTTCTCCCTGGGCCGATCGGGTGACCGTCATAGAGAGTGCCATTCAGGATTATCAGGCCGACCCTTATGATCTTGTCGTCTCCAACCCTCCCTATTTCTTGGCAGGCCAGTCATTTAGCGATCCGGCGCGGGCGTTGGCCCGCCATACCGGCGCCCTCGACAGCCACGCATTACTGGCGGCCTGCGATCGTTTGCTGAGCCCGAACGGGCAGGTGGCGCTGGTGCTGCCGACGGCGATGGCCGATGAAATTTTATGCATTTCGGCGAATTATGATCTGCATGGCATTTGTTATACAGCTGTTATCACCAGAGAGGGTAAAGAGGCAAATCGTGTTTTATTGCTACTTGGCAGAGGATTAAACAGGTGTGAGAGGGGTGAAATTGTGATCCATTCTGCTGACGGGGCCTATTCCGACAGATATATCCAACTGACCAACCCCTTCTATTTGAAGATGTAAATTTCGTCTTGAACTATTTTTTCACGCCATTATGCTGGTTCCAGATCGAGCGCCCGCTCCAGACCAGCTAAAACCACTGGTTGCGATGAAAAAACATGCGGGGCTCTTTTTTTATACCCCCTGAACACACCCGGTCAGCGACCGATAAAAACTATAACAAGCAATAATTTACAAGACAGACGAGGTTGAACTTGACGAAATCACTCACATTGTCCGATGTACTCGGATTAGGGTTTATGACCTTCGCCTTCTATCTGGGCGCCGGTAACATCATTTTCCCGCCGTTGGCCGGTTACATGGCTGGTGAGCACCTCTCCCTGGCGATGTTTGGCTTCCTGGTCACTGCCGTGGGTCTCCCTCTGGTAACTATTCTGGCCGTGGCGAAAGCCGGTAACGGTTGGGCTGGCATGACCAAACTGCTGCCTGCCGGTGTCGCGACTGCGCTGGCCGTTGCCATCTATATCATCATAGGCCCGGCCTTTGCCGCGCCCCGTACCGGTCTGGTTGCCTACGAAATGGGCCTCAAGCCGTTCATCGGTGATATGGGGCAGGCGGGTCTGGCGGCCTATACCGTGATCTTCTTTGGTGTGGCCATTCTGGTCTCCATGAACCAGGGCAAGCTGATGGACGCCATCGGCAAATACCTGACTCCGGTACTGATGCTGCTGCTGCTGACTCTGGCGGTCGGGGTATTCGTAGCGCCGCAAGGCTCCATGCCTGACGCGTCCGGTGACTATCAGAACAGCCCCTTCGTGAAAGGGATCCTGGAAGGCTACAACACCATGGACACCCTGGCGTCCCTGATGTTTGGTGCCCTGATCGTCGACCTGCTGCGCCAGAAAGGCATCAATGATTACAAGAGCCAGTTCAAGTATCTGGCCATTGCCGGCCTCATCTCTGCCGTTGGTCTGAGCGTGGTGTACGTCTCCCTGTTCCAGCTGGGTAACACGGCCGCCGGTGTGGCGACCGATGTCAGCAACGGTGGCGCCATCGTCAACGCTTACGTACTGAGCCTGTTTGGTCAGCCGGGTCAGTTCATTCTGGCGGCCATCATCACTCTGGCGTGCTTTACCACTGCAGTCGGTCTGATCTCCGCCTGTTCCGATTTCTTCCACAATCTGACCGGCATGGCTTACAAGAAGCTGGTGGTGTTGCTGGGCGTTATCTGTGCCGTGGTGGCCAACGTGGGCCTGAGCCAGTTGATCAGCCTCTCCATTCCGGTGCTGGTTGCCATCTATCCGGTTGCCGTGGCGCTGGTACTGGTCACCTTCCTGAAGGGTTATTTCGGCCGTCCCCGTCTGGTGTTCCGTGGCGTGTTGATGGTTGCCTTCCTGTTCGGTTGCCTGGATGGTCTGGGTGCTGCCGGTATGAAGATGGATGCGTTTGCCTTCCTGCCGCTGTTCGACAAGGGTCTCGCCTGGCTGATGCCGACCCTGCTGGCCTGCGTAGTTGGCGTGATGGTGCGTCCGACCGAGATGGCTGCCGAAGCTGCCTGATCACGCCTGATGTGATATTGCCAAGAGCCTGCCCCGTGCAGGCTCTTTTGTTTTTTTGTGAGCCTCGCTTCTCGCCTCGCTTTACACTGCCGTAGTTGTCCCCGTGCTCAGATAGCATCTGAGCAGCCGTATCTTGCCGCTATAACCCGTTCCCCTCTTCTTGCCTCCCATACGCCACGTGTGACACCTGTTTATGGAGCGCCGAGTTGTTCGGCGATTAATTCTGCAGCAGTAAATTGTTTCAAGATATTAATTGGTGATTGAGATCGAACTCCTCTTCTTTATGCTAAAGGTGGTGCGCCTCATCCGGTCCGCGGGCCGTGTGGGGGCGAGAGGTATTGTTACCGGTTATCTGCCAGGCAGTGGGTGCAATCAATAACAAGCTGATAAGGCAGATGAGGTTGAGTTTGACGAAATCATTGAAGTTGTCCGACGTATTCGGATTGGGATTTATGACGTTTGCCTTCTATCTGGGGGCAGGCAATATCATTTTTCCGCCGCTGGCCGGTTTTATGGCCGGTGAGCATCTGCTGGCCGCCATGTGCGGCTTTCTGCTGACGGCGGTGGGTTTGCCGCTGATCACCCTGATTGCGGTGGCCAAGGGGAGCTCGGGGGGAGGCGCGAGTGGCTGGACCGGAATGACCCGCTATCTGCCCGCCGGGGCGGCGACGGCGCTGGCCATCGCTATCTATATCATCATGGGGCCCGCCTTTGCCATTCCCCGCACCGGTCTGGTCGCCTACGAGATGGGGCTCAAGCCCTGGCTCGGCGATGCCGGTCATGAGGGGTTGCTGATCTACACCCTGAGTTTCTTTGCGCTGGTGATCCTGGTGGCGCTCGATCGGGGCAAGCTGCTCGATGCGGTTGGCAAGTATCTGACCCCAGCCCTGATGGCGATGCTGCTTATTCTGGCGGTCGGGGTCTTTATGACGCCGCAGGGCACCATGCCTGATGCCAGCGGTGAGTACATAGATGCAGCCCTGACCAAAGGAATGCTGGAGGGGTACAACACTATGGATACCCTGGCCTCCCTGATGTTTGGCGCCCTGATCATCGGGTTGCTGCGCCAGAAGGAGATCGAGGATTATCGCAGCCAGTTCAAATATCTGACCATCGCAGGCTTGATCTCGGCGGTCGGGCTGTCGGCTGTCTATATCTCGCTCTTTCAGCTGGGCAACAGCGCCGGTGGGGTGGCGAGCGATATCAGCAATGGTGGGGTCATCGTCAATGCCTACGTCCTGAGTCTGTTTGGTCAACCGGGTCAGTTTATTCTGGCTGCCATCATCACCCTGGCTTGTTTTACCAGTGCGGTCGGCCTGCTCTGTGCCGGTGCCGACTACTTCCATGGCCTGACTGGCTGGGCCTATCGCAGCTGGGTGATCCTGCTGGGGGCGCTCTGTGCAGTGGTGGCCAATGTGGGGCTGAGCGAGCTGATTGGCCTCTCCATCCCGGTGCTGGTGGCCATCTATCCGGTGGCCATCGCGCTGGTGCTGGTGACCTTCCTCAAGGGATGGTTTGCCCAGCCACGGCTGGCGTTTCGCGGCGTGCTGACGGTCGCCTTTCTGTTTGGTTGCCTCGATGGGCTGGGGGCTGCCAGGATGGCGATGGACGGCTTTGCCTTCCTGCCGCTGTTCGACAAGGGGCTTGCCTGGCTGCTGCCGACTCTGTTGGCCTGCATTATCGGCATCCTGGTGCGACCAAGCAGTAAGCTGGCTGCCGAAGCGGCTTGATTCAGAAACAACGAGATAGCAAAGAGGCCAGCAGCTGCTGGCCTCTTCTGTTTCTGCCGGATCCGTTACCGGATCAGATTTGCGGGCCTTTCGGCTTGGGTTTGCCCTCCAGACCATACCAGTGGGTTTCTACCCGTCCGGCATGCCACTCGAAGGTGCCCCAGGGCTGCTTGGCTTCCCAGCGCGGGAAGTTGATGAGCACCCGATTATCTTCGTACTTGTAGAGGGAGGTGCTGATCTGAATGTCCGACAGGATCAACAGCAGGGCCCAGCAGATGAAAATCCATTTCAATGCTTTCCACATAGGGTTACTCGAAGCAGATTTCGATAGTGGCGCGACCGAAATCCGATTCGAACGGCATCATGATCTTGGTGCCATCGGCACGGTGGGTAATGGTGTGGTTGGGGCCGGAGACGATGATGGGGGTAGCCATGTCAAACTCGTAGCCCTTCTCGCCCAGCATCCGCTTGGCACCGCCGGTCACCATGTTGGTGATTTCACCGACCATGTCGGTCACCTCTTCGTTGATGTTGGCGGGAGCTTCCCCCAACATGCGGCGCATGATCTCCAGCGCCAGCCCCTTCTCGAAGCTGATGGAGAGGGAGCCACGGGTCTGCGGGCCGACCATGCCGATCAGGCCGGAGACGTCGCCGCGCGCCAGCTCATCCATCTTGCGTTTCGGTTTGCCCGGTTTGAGTTCCAGCTGTGCCATGGTCGAGAGCACATTGAGCAGGGATAGCAGGAACGGATTTACAAAATCAGCCTTCATGATGACTTCCTACAGTGGGCGTACAACGGGCACATTGGCCATGTGCCTCTATCGTCTTATTGGTAATAGTAAAACCATGCAAGTGGGCCTGCTCGGAAAACGCGCTATCGATCGCCGTATCGTGAAGCTCGACCACATCGCCGCACTCGTCGCAGATCAGCAACTGCATCGGGTGAGCGTGATCGAAGTGGCAACAGAAGATAAACGCGTTGAGAGATTCCACCTTGTGAGCAAAGCCCTGTTCGAGCAAAAAATCGAGTGCCCGATAGACGGTTGGCGGCTTGGCATTGGCTTCGGTTTGTTGCAGCTGGGCCAACAAATCATAGGCGCTGATGGCGTTGCCGTGTGCCGCCAGCAGGCGAAATACCTGACGTCGGGTCGGGGTGAAGCGGATCCCTCGCTGTATACAGAGTCGCTCGGCTCGTTGTAAAAGTTGGTCTTGATTCATGATCGCGCAGATACCCTTTCTATTAGCCGGATACTATCACAGGGCCTCGCATGGCGCGGCGACAAAATTCATTTTCTGGGGCTGCTTCACGTTGTGATAAAATCCGCCCCTTTCTTTAGCCAACCCGGATGATTTTTATGCAGGCGCAGCGTTTTTCCATCGCCCCCATGCTCGACTGGACCGATCGGCATTGCCGTTATTTTCATCGACTGATGAGCCGCCAGACCTTGCTCTATACCGAAATGGTGACCACCGGTGCCATCATCCACGGCAAGGGGGATTATCTGGGTTACAGCGAGCAGGAGCACCCCATCTCCCTGCAGTTGGGTGGCAGCAATCCGGCCGATCTGGCGCGCTGTGCCAAGCTGGCCGAGGAGCGCGGCTATGACGAGGTGAACATCAACGTCGGCTGCCCCTCCGATCGGGTGCAAAACGGTCGCTTTGGTGCCTGCCTGATGGGGGAACCGGCGCTGGTGGCGGACTGCGTCAAGGCGATGCGCGATGTGGTCGATATTCCGGTGACGGTGAAGACCCGTATCGGGATCGACGATCAGGACTCTTACGAGTTTTTGCAGGCCTTTATCGAACAGGTGCGCGATGCTGGTTGCGATACCTTTATCGTCCATGCCCGCAAGGCGTGGCTGAGCGGCTTGAGCCCCAAGGAGAACCGCGAGATCCCGCCCCTCGATTATCCTCGGGTCTATCGGGTCAAGCAGGATTACCCGGATCTCACCATCGCCCTCAACGGCGGCGTCACCTCCATGGAGCAGACTCTGGAGCACCTGCAACACGTCGATGGCGTCATGATGGGGCGCGAAGCCTATCAGAACCCCTACATTCTGGCGCAGGTGGACAATCTGGTGTTCGGCCAGAACAACGCCGTGCCGAGCCGCCACGAAGTGGTGCGGATGATGCTGCCCTATATCGAGCAGGAGCTGGCCAAGGGCAACTACCTCTCCCACATGACCCGCCACATGCTGGGATTGTTCCAGAATATGCAGGGGGCCCGCGCCTGGCGCCGTCACCTGAGTGAGAACGCCTGCAAGCCGGGGGCGGATATTCAGGTGGTGCTGGATGCCATGGCCAAGGTGCCGGAGTTTACCGCCAGCGAGACGGCCGAATAAGCCAGTTGTGCCAAGGCAAGAGCAGCCAAAAAGCGCGTCAGTTGACGCGCTTTTTTTATTACTGTCGCTTCAATATCTGAACTGGTTGATCAGCCGCGAGAGGTCCTGTAGCCGCTCTACCAGCAGGGTGATGCCATCTAGCGCCTGCCTGCTGTTGTCGGCGGTGTGGCTGGCCAGTTGGTGGATCTGGTGTACCCCTTCATCGAGGGTCGCCGTGACGTCGGCCTGCTGGCTTACCGCCTGGGCGATCTCGTCGCTGGTGCGGGTTACCTGCCCCAGCATCCGGTTGATCTGGGTGAGCACGTCGGCGGTGGTGCCCGCGTGCTGCTGGCAGCGTACCGAGGTCTGCGCCCCTTGCGTCATCCCCTCCGACAACTGTCGTGTAGTCTGTTGCAGCGCCTGGATCATCTCGTGGATCTCGCTGGTTGAGGCTCGGGTCTTCTGAGCCAGCGCCCTCACTTCGTCCGCCACCACGGCAAAACCGCGCCCCTGTTCGCCCGCCCGGGCGGCCTCGATGGCCGCATTGAGGGCGAGCAGGTTGGTCTGGTCGGCGATTTGACTGATCACCTCCAGAATACCGCTGATCTTCTGGCTGTCGCTGGTGAGCTGGGCCAGCACGGCATGGTTGGCATCGAGCTCCTGATGAAGTTGGTTGACGGCGGATCGGGTGGTCGCCAATGCTTGCAGCCCCTCGTCGGAAACCTGCTGTACCTCTATAACCAGATTGCTCGCCTCATGGGCACTGTGGGCCACATCGCGAATAGAGTGGCTCAACTCGGTGATGGCGGTCGCCAGCTGCTCGCTGTGGGCGCGCTGCTGCTGCAGATGAGTATCAATGGTCTGGATATTGCCCCGGTCATCTTCGGCTGCCTGCAGGATCTGCTGGTTGGTGTCGGCGCTGCGCCCGACCACAGCCTTGAGCTCGGCCTGCTTCATCCGCAGGGCCAGTTCGACGGCCGCCAGGGTGTCGCGCCGTCGGGTGTAGAGCACCTGACAGAGGCGGGTTCCCTTGTCTTGATCGGCAAGGGTGAGCAGATGAGCCAGCCGTTGCTGCAATCGCCAGCCGTGGGTTGCCTGTGCCAACAGCAACAAGGCGGTGGGCAGCAGCCATAACAGGTTGCCGGTGGCAAAGGTAGCAAGGGTGGTGAGCAAGGCAGAAACGGAGAGCCAGAGGGTCAGCTGACCCGGTTCAAAGTGAAAGCGGCTCAGCCAGGGAAGCGCCTTGCCGCTGCGCAACAGGCCATAGAGCTGCTCGGCCCAGGCCACATCGCTGGCGGCGGGTTTGGTGCGCACCGACTGGAACTCGACGATCTCCTTCTGCGCGTTGAGGATCGGGGTGACGTAAGCGTTTACCCAATAGAACTGACCGCTTTTGGCGCGGTTCTTGACCAGCCCCATCCAGCTTTTACCCTGTCGCAGCCGCTGCCACATGTCGGCGAAGGCCACCTTGGGCATGTCGGGGTGTCGCACCAGATTGTGGGGTGCCCCTTCCATTTCGGCCGCACCATACCCGGCCACATCACAGAAGTGCTGGTTGGCATAGGTAATATGACTGGCGGGATCCGTGGTCGAGATGAGTGCGATGTTGTCGGGGAAGTGTATCTCCCCCTCCTGATGGAGTTTGGTCATGTGTCGTTCCTGAAAAAGCCAAATAACTGATAAATATATTTTTTATTGTCGTTCTCAGTTAATCATTCTAAGGCTCTTCAGTGACCCGAACTTGGCTTGGGTCAATTAATCAACACAATGAATTGATGAAGTGAGGGTCAGCTGGCCGGTGTGAAATCGTGGACTTCGCCGCTTCTCGGTTTAAAGCGCGGATCGCTATCTTTGTAGCTGCGCACCAGCTCCATCGTCTTGCAAAAGCTGGTCTGCTTGTCGTACTCCTGACGAGCCAACTCGATGGCCCGTTCGGCCCGGCGCCGCTCCATCTTGTCAGACTTGCGATCGCTGAACTGTTGCTGCTGATGCAGCATCCAGCCGACAAACTCTTGCTGGCATTGGGATTCGCTACTGGCCTGCGCAGGCAGGGTCCACAACAACGAGAGCAGTATCAAATAACGCATGTCTGACTGGGTATTGAAGATTAATTGAACAGAAGGGGCGGCATTTTAGGCTGGAAATCGGGATGTGAACAGTATCAATAGCGAGGCCCCGCAGGGCCTCGCATCGTTGTGGCCGGTCTCAGTGTTTGACGAGGTACAGCTGGCGGCTGTAGGCCACATCTTCCGGGTTGTTGATGGGGTAGCCCTTGAGCCATGGCTTGATGAGTCGGGCATTGGTGTACTGGTAGATGGGGGCGATGGGGGCTTGATCCAGCAGGATCGCCTCCGCCTCGCCAAACAGCTTGCTGCGGCTGGCGGCATCCTGAGTGCTGGCCGCCTCTGCCAGTAGCTGGTCATAACGGGCATTGGCAAAGCCAGCCATATTGCCGCTGTGACGAGAGCCCCACAGGCCAAGGAACGCTGAAGGGTCGTTGTAATCTGCGACCCAGGAGGAGCGGATCACCTCGAACTGACCGCTCTGGCGACTGTCGAGATAGGTTTTCCACTCCTGGTTGGTCAGCTCGACCTCGGCGCCCAGCTTCTGCTTCCACATGCTGGCGATGGCCAGTGCCATCTTCTTGTGAATTTCCGCAGTGTTGTAGAGCAGGGTCAGCTTGAGCGGCTTGTCCGGGCCGTAACCGGCCTCCTTGAGCAGGGCCTTGGCCTTGCTGTCCAGCGCCGGTTGGCTGCTGGTGGAGAGCAAGTTGGCGGCCGGGGTAAAGCTGGCGGTCACATCCGGAGTGAAGTGATAAGCCGGTTTCTCGCCAGTGCCGAGCACTTTGTCGGCGATCAGGGCGCGGTCGATGGTGTAGGAGAGCGCCTTGCGTACCCGCACATCGTTCAGTGGTGCCTGATGGGTATTGAAAGCGTAGTAGTAGGTGCCGAGCTGATCCGGGGTATAGACCTCATTCGGGATCTGCTGCTTCAGCTTGTCGTACTGCTCCTTGGGGAAGGATTCGGTGATATGCAGATCGCCCGCCAGATAGCGGTTGGTGGCCGCGCTCTCCTGATTGATCGGCATGAAGATCACCTTGGTCAATACGGTATGGGCCCGATCCCAGTAATATGGGTTGGGGGTCAGCTCCAGCTTCTCGTTGACCACCCGGTTGTTCAGCACAAAGGCACCGTTGCCCACCAGTTTGCCGGGTTGAGTCCACAGGTTGCCGTACTGCTCGATGCTGGCCTGATGGAGCGGCGACAGGCTGGGGTGGCTCAGCAGGTTCAGGAAGTAGGGCACCGGTTGGGAGAGGATCACCTGCAGGGTGCGGTCATCGAGGGCCTTGACCCCCAGCTCGCTGGCAGGCAATTTGCCAGCGACTATCTCGTCCACCTTGTCGAAACAGGCCAGTTGGGCAAACCAGGCGAAGGTGGCAGCCTCTTTCGGGTCGACCAGCTTGCGCCAGCCGTAGACGAAGTCGCCTGCCTTGACCGGATCGCCGTTGGACCAGCGCGCATCCGGGCGCAGATGGAAGGTAAAGAACTGGTTGCCCTTGTTTTCCCAGCTGGCCGCCACCCCGGCAACCGGTTTGCCATCCGGCCCCTGGGTCAGCAGCCCCTCGAACAGATCCCGCAGTACCTGCAACTCCGGCAGGCCGACCAGCTTGAGCGGGCTCAGGCTCGCAGGTTCATCCTTGAGGTGGCGAACGACAATCTGCTCGGCGGCGAGTTGTGTTCCGGCGGGAATATCGGCAGCCTGGACAGCAGCACAGCCCAGCAGGGCCAGCAAGGGGGTCCATCCTTTCATGGGTCGGATCCTTCAAATAGTGTGAAGCGGGGAGAAAACTCGGCGAGAAAATATCGCCGACAGATGGGAAATCATGATATCCCGTTTGCTGGTCTGACCGCCAGCATTCGACTCTCACTCCCAATCGGGGTAGAAGAGCGTTCCCGGCGTCTGTGCAGTTCAATGTGGTGAGGAGTGTCAAACGATGAAAGCATGGTTATTGCTGGCCTGTGTGTTGAGCCAGGGTGCCTGGGCGTTGGCCCCGTGCCAGAGCGACACGGCGGTGGGCAACTGGTGCGAGATCGGCATCGATGCCTTGCACCCGACTCAGGGGGGCGTCGGCCAGATCCAGGTCGATGAGACCCAGGCCACATTGGCTGGCATGAGCGCAAAGCAGCTCGACAAGTTGATGAAAAAGAAAGAGATTCCTGTAGTGATTGCGCCGGATGGCAGCTACTGGCTGGTGGACAGACACCATCTTACCAAGGCGTTGTGGCAGCAGGGCGTCAAGGATGCCCGGGTCAAGGTGATTGGCCGCCTGCAGGACAAAGCCAACTTCTGGAGCCAGATGCAGAACAACCATTGGGCCTGGCTCAAGGATGAGAAGGGGCAGCCGCTGACCCCGGAGCAGTTGCCGAGCAGCATTGACAAGCTGCCTGATTACCCCTATCGCACCCTCGCCGGACTGCTGCAGAATGCGGGCTACTTTCGCAAGGATAAACAGGTCTATTTCGTCGAGTTTGCCTGGGCCAGCTGGCTCGGCAAGCAGATGCAGTGGATGCCGGTGGACAGCGCCAATCTGGCGAACTGGCTGCAACAGGCCAAACGGCTCGCCTGCGGCAGCGATGCCAAGGATCTACCCGGTTATCCCGGCAAGCAGTGCAGCCTCAACCAGTCCAAAAGCGCGCAATGAGTGGATGTGCGATGACGGCATCCAGAGCATGCCGGAGATAAAAGAGGGCGCCCCGGGGTCGCCCTTATGCTGTCAGCTACTGGTTAGTGGTGGTCACTCATGGCGCTCCGCCCAGCGGGCAGCCGCCTGCTCAAGCAGGGCGACTTCGCCTTGCTGGATCAGCGGTAGCAGATCGTTGACCTGTTGATCTGGCCAATCCCACCAGGCGATGGCCTGTAGCCGGGCAATCTCCTCCTCGCCAAAGCGCATTCGCACCACCCTGGCCGGGGTGCCCGCCACCATGGCATAGGGCGGCACATCCTGATTGACCAGCGAGCGGGCGGCGATGATGGCACCGTCGCCGATGGTGACGCCGGGCATGATCATCGCCTCCATGCCGATCCAGACATCGTTACCGATGCGGGTATCGCCTGCGGGGCGGTAGCTGCGCTGGAGCGCCGCCGGATCGGCGAACGGATAGGTGCTGATGAAGGCCGTGTTGTGGGTGTGGTTGCCCCCCATGATGATCTTTACCCCGGCGGCAATCTGCACATAGTCGCCGATATGGAGACGGTCGATATGCCAGAGCGGCTCCCTGCCGGTTTCCGGGCTGCGGCTGAAGGGATCGCCATGGAGGTAGCGTACCGCCACCTCTTCGAAGGGGCCATCCCAGGCGCCCGAGTAGTAGCTGTGCTGCCCCTTGAGGCAGATATTGGGGTTGGTCACCGTCAGGTGCAGGTATTCGACCTGCGACCAGTGTTGGCAGGTGCTCATATTGGTACTCCTTTGCTGAATGGATCGGATGGGTTGCGTTCGCTTGAGCGCAGCTAATAGATCCAGACCAGCATGCGGGGCACGCAGAGCAGAGAGCAGCCCAGCATCTGCGGGAGGCGAGGTCGCATTGTGGTGTGCTCCAAAGAAGGGGGGAAGGGCACGATCATAAGGTCGGGCGCCGGGTTTGCCAAGGTTGCGCAGAGATCCTGCACTAACCCTCTGGTTGATATTTATTCTCAATTAGCCATGATAACACTCCCACCATGACGGACTCGGGAGAGCGAAATGACACCGCAAAGTTGGCAACGATACATGCTGGAGGCGGAGCGTGCCTGGCAGGCCGGTTCGCTGGGGGCGGCGATCTGCTTTTATCAGCAGGCGCTGGGGGATGTTTACGAGATGACCCAGGTCGAGCTGACCGAACTGGCCACCATGCGGGTCGCCACCTGTCACCGGTTGGCCGACTTCTGGCGGGCGATGGATGAGCCGACTTATGAGCTGCGCTACCTGAAGCTCGCTTCCGAGCTGGTCACGGCGCTGGTGCCACAATGCCCCAACCGGGAGTGCGAGGCGCTGATCAGCGAGTTGGGTTGCTGTCGTGGTGCCCTGCTCGCCTTTCTCAAGCGTCACCCCAATCCGGAAATTGCCCGGCTGATCCAGTTGCAGGACAAGGTACAGGGTTGCGAGTTGATCGGCCGTTTTCGTCTCAACTGACAGGCGTTGAGCGGCAGCTCAGCCCCGCCGTTTGAGTTTCTGGGCGATGCGCTGCTGCGCCTCGTCCCCTTGCAGTGCCTGGGCGAAGGCGCGCGCCTCCAAATCGATGACAAAGTGCACTGCTTGTTTGAGCTCCTGTTTAAGCAGTGTTTTGCTCTTTTGCAGCGCTCTGGGCGGTTTGGCCGCCAGCTTCAGTCCCTGCTCGCGGGCAAAGGAGAGTACTCCATCGGCCGCCACCACCTTGTTGGCGAGCCCGAGTCGCTGCGCCTCCTCGGCATCCATCGCCTCGGCCAGCAGCAACAGCTCGGCCGCCTTGAGGTGCCCCACCAGACGCGGCAGCAGCAGGCTGGAGGCGAACTCCGGCACCAGGCCCAACTCGACGAAAGGAAGCTGCAAGCGGGCGTTATCCGCCAGATAGACCAGATCGCAGTGCAGCAGAATGGTGGTGCCAATCCCTACTGCAGGACCTGCAACAGCGGCGATCACGGGTTTGGGGAAGTCGGCAAGGGTGTGGAGGAACTGCAGGATGGGGTCGTCGGGCTCCAGCGAGCTCTTGCCCATAAAGTCGGCCAGATCATTGCCCGCGGTAAAGCAATCTTGCTGCCCCTGCAACAGCAGGACATGCACCTCTTCATCAGCCGCCGCCTCTCGCAGCGCTGCCACCAGTTGCTTATAGAGCTCGGTATTGAGAGCGTTGCGTTTGTCGGGGCGGTTGAGGGTCAGGGTGAGCAAGCCATCCTGCTGCTCGGCAATGAGAATGGGGGCCATGTCTAAATCCTTGTTATTGAAAGGTGCAAAAAAGGTTGCTGCTGGGGTAACCTTGGCGCCGTTTAACAACATCATAAAAGGATTTCAACCATGTTTAAACGTGCGTTTTATTCTCTGCTGGTTCTGGGTATGACGGCGCCTGCACTGGCCAAGGTCGAGGCTGTCGACGGCTATGTGCGCCTGTTGCCGCCGGGCTCCCCCAACACTGCCGCCTTTATGGTGCTGAAGAATGACGCCGACCAGCCGGTCAAGCTGGTGGCGGCGGCTTCTGCTGCGGCGGGGCGTGCCGAGCTGCACACTCACCTGCACGAGAATGGCGTGATGAAAATGCGTCAGGTCGAGAGCATCGAGATCCCGGCCAAGGGTGAAGCTGTGCTGAAACCGGGCAGCCTGCACATCATGCTGTTCGAGGTGGGCACGCTCTCCGAGCAGACCCCTTTCCCGCTCACCCTCACCATGGACGATGGTCAGAAGCTGGATCTGTCACTGCCGGTGAAGCCGATTGAGCCGATGGCAGAGATGAAGCATATGAAGCACTGACATTTGTCGTCGTTTGTTCAGGATTGACGCTGGGTATTTTGGCTGCACCGAGTAAAATAGTGCTCTTTTCCATGTATGCAAGAGGAAGTGACGTAATGAAAAAGACGCTGATTGCCGGTTTTGTGCTGGCTCTGTGCAGCCAGAGTGCCATGGCCGCTGACGACTGGCGTTTTGCCGCCGGTGCCGACGTATGGGCCGCCAAGGGCAGTGGTCAGGCTTATGGCACCAGTGCTGATGGCAGCTATGACGACAGCTACAACTGGAACGGCTATCTGCAACTGGAACACGGCATCATCTTCCTGCCGAACGCCAAGTTTGAAGTCTCCGATTTCAGCACCTCCGGCGGCAACTTCAAGAACGATCTGACTGCCTACGATCTGAGCCTCTACTACCGTCTGTTCAACAACGATCTGTTCAAGATCGATCTGGGTATGACCGGCCGTCACTACGATGGCGAGCAGGTCTACTCCGGTCGCAAGGGTTATGACGAAGATACCCTGATGGCCTATGCCGGCAGTGAAGTGAAGATCCCGGGCACCGGCATCGCCTTCTTCGGCGATCTGCGCACTCACGATGCGGACAACTATGACTACCGTCTGGGTGGTTCCTACAAGTTCTCTTCCATGCCGATCAAGCTGCGTGCCGGCTGGCGTGAAGCCAAGGTCGACTTCGCCAATATCGATCAGTCTGTCGATGGCTGGTTCATGGGCGGCGAATTCACCTTCTAATCTGCCCGTCAGCTGACGGCGAGGAGCAATCATGGGCCACATCATAGTGACAGGTGCCGGTTCCGGTCTCGGCCGGGCGCTGACCATCGGACTGGTTGAGCGGGGCCATCAGGTCTCCATGATGGGGCGCCGTTATCAGCGACTGCAGGAGCAGGAGCAACTACTCGGCAGCGCGGTGATCGGCATCGCTGCCGATCTGGCGCATCATGAAGAGGTTGATGTCGCCTTCGCCGCTGCGGTGGAGTGGGGCGGGCAGCCCGACATGGTGATCCACTGCGCCGGGGTGGGCGAGTTTGGCCCGGTCGGTGTCTACACCGCCGAGCAGATCCGCCGGGTGGTGGAGAGCAACCTTATCTCCACCATTCTGGTGGCCCAGCAGACGGTGCGGCTTATCGGGGAGAAAGGCGGAGTGCTGGCCAATGTGCTCTCCTCCGCCGCTCAGGTGGGCAAGGCCAACGAGAGCCTCTATTGCGCCTCCAAATGGGGGATGCGCGGCTTTCTCGAATCCTTGCGCGCCGAGCTGAAAGGCTCGCCGCTGCGGCTGGTCAACCTCTACCCGAGCGGGATCCGCAGCGAATTTTGGGACAACTCGGATCACGTGGACCCGAGTGGCTTCATGACTCCGGAAGATGCGGCGGCCTATATGCTCGACGCACTGGAAGCCAGAAGCAGCTGCCACGTGACCGACCTCTTTATCGGTCGCAATCCCTGAGGCAACCCTTCATCCGGTTGCCGTCGTCAGTACACAGAAACAAAAAGCGCGCCAAATGGCGCGCTTTTTTATATCGGGAAGAGGGCGGAATTAACGGCCCAGCTTGGCCTTGAGCATGGCGATGATGTCGCTGATGGCCACTTCCTGCTTCTCGCCGGTGCGGCGGCACTTGTACTCCACCACGCCGTTGTCCAGACCGCGATCGCCGATGACGATAGCGTGCGGGATGCCCAGCAGCTCCATGTCGGCGAACATCACGCCCGGGCGCTCTTTACGGTCGTCGAACAGCACGTCCACACCAGCGGCTTTCAGCTCGGCGTAGAACTGCTGTGCCTGCTCGGCCACGCGCTCTGACTTGTGCATGTTCATCGGCACGATGGCCACTTCGAACGGGGCGATGGCGTCCGGCCAGATGATGCCGTACTGGTCGTTGTTCTGCTCGATGGCAGCGGCCACCAGACGGGAAACCCCGATACCGTAGCAACCCATCTCCATGGTGACGGATTTGCCAGCTTCGTTCAGCACGCTCGCCTTCATCGCTTCGGAGTACTTGGTACCCAGCTGGAAGATGTGGCCCACTTCGATACCGCGCTTGAGCAGCAGCTTGCCCTGGCCGCACGGGCTCGGGTCGCCTTCCACCACGTTGCGCAGGTCGGCAACTTCGTAGGTAGCGATGTCGCGATCCCAGTTGGCACCGGTCAGGTGGAAGCCGGTTTCGTTGGCGCCGCAGACGAAGTCCGCCAGATGGGCGGCGCTGCGATCGACGATGATGCGACCGGCAAAGCCGACCGGGCCGATGGAGCCTGCGTCGCAACCGGCGGCAGCTTTAATCTGCTCGTCGTTGGCGAAGGTCAGCGGGTTGGCCACGCCAGCCAGTTTCTCTGCCTTGATTTCGTTCAGTTCGTGGTCGCCACGCAGTACCAGCGCGATGACGGCCTGCTTGCCGTGCTCATCTTCCTCTGCCAGTACCAGCAGGGTCTTGGCGATGGCGGTCGGTGCCACGTTCAGGAAAGCGGCCACTTCGTCGATGGTGTGGACGTTCGGGGTGGCAACCTTGGTCAGGGCTGCGGTGGCGGCAGCGGGCTCACCAGCCGGCGCCAGCGCTTCGGCCATCTCGATGTTGGCGGCGTAATCGGAGCTGTCGGAGAAGGCGATCAAGTCTTCACCGCTCTCGGCCAGCACCTGGAATTCGTGGGAACCGGTACCACCGATGGAGCCGGTATCGGCCTGCACCGGACGGAAGTTCAGGCCCATGCGGGTGAACGCCTTGCAGTAGGCTGCGTGCATCTTCTCGTAGGTATCGACCAGAGACTCTTTGTCGATGTGGAAGGAGTAGGCATCCTTCATCAGGAATTCGCGGCCACGCATCACACCGAAGCGGGGGCGCACTTCGTCGCGGAACTTGGTCTGGATCTGGTAGAGGTTGAGCGGCAGCTGCTTGTAGCTGTTCACTTCGTAACGCACCAGCGCAGTGATCACCTCTTCGTGGGTCGGGCCCAGCACGAAGGGACGGTTGTGACGGTCGGTCAGACGGCACAGCTCGGGACCGTAGTCATCCCAGCGGCCGGACTCCTGCCACAGCTCGGCGGGTTGAACCACCGGCATAGAGACTTCGACGGCACCAGCATTGTTCATCTCTTCGCGAACAATGTTCTCGATTTTCTTCAGTACCCGCAGACCGGTTGGCAACCAGGCATACATGCCGGAGGCCAGTTTACGGATCATCCCGGCGCGCAGCATCAGCTGGTGGCTGACAACTTCAGCGTCGGAGGGGGTTTCCTTGAGAGTGGAAAGCAGATATTGGCTGGTACGCATCGCGGTAGACCTTAGCTAGAACGGGCGCGGGGCCCAGGATAATTTCAAGGGCGGAATTTTAACAGGCTGGGCGTTGCGGCCCAAGGGCTAAATTTGCCGCAGCCGCGAAAGGGCGGCGCGGGCTGGCCATCTTGTCCGGATCGGAGGGGATGCCCGGCTGGCCATCACCGGTTTGCCGGAGGCGCATGTGACCGCAATTGGCTTGGTATAAGTAAAAGTTTGGCCATTTTGGCAAAACCCATAAATTTGATTTATACCGCGCGGTTTGTCCCTGTAACGGGCCGCAGCTTGCCAGTGAGGGCTCGCTAAGGGGATTGGCCGATCCTGACGATGCTGATCTTGCCGCAACCCGCGGGAACGGGGGGCTGGCGGGGCCTTGCCCACGGGTCATTTGGCCGAGCTGCAAAAGCGGGGCGGGTAGTACCACAACCATTGGGCTTTTAATGCCTGCAATTTGGCCGGATCTCCGCTAAACTCTGCCACCTTTTCGTGACGGGTCGGCCAAACCGGCCCCGTCGCCCCCTCTTTATTTGCACTTTTGGAGCCGCTCATGCCGCTAGTGGGACATCAACACCAGATCGAGATCCTGGAACTGACCGACAAAGGAGATGGCAAAGGACGCCTGTTCGACCGCCCCCTGTTTGTCGAAGGTCTGCTGCCGGGTGAGCAGGCGTTGGTCGAACTGACCGAGGTGAAGCCCAACTACCTGCACGGCAAGGTCGCCGAGCTGCTCCAGCCCTCCGCCGACCGGGTAGCCGACTTCTGCCCCAACACCGAGTGCGGTGGCTGTCAGGTGCGCCCGCTGGCCTATCCGGCCCAGCTCAAGCTCAAGCAGGCACTGGTGCAGAGCGCACTGGAGCAGGTCGGGCTGGGTGACACTCCGGTCAAGGATATCCTTGGCATGGAGAGCCCGTTCGCCTATCGCAACAAGGCGCAATATGCGGTGCGTGGCTGTGACGCCGGTGCCGAGATCGGTTTTTATCGCAAGCACTCCCACGATCTCATCCCCGCCGATGACTGTGCGGTGCAGGATCCGCTGCACGTGGAGCTCAACGCCCGGGTACGCAACTGGATGCGCGAGCACAACATTGCGGCCTATGACGAAGTAAACCACAGCGGCTGCGTGCGCAACCTGATGACCCGCAAGGGCTTCAAGAGCGGTGAGCTGATGGTGGTGCTGGTCACTTTGGGCGAGGAGTTACCGTTCGAAGCCGAGCTGCTTGCAGCCCTGAGCGATCTGCCGGTCACTACCCTGGTGCAGAACATCAACAACGAGCGCACCAACCGCATTCTGGGCGCGACCAACCGGGTGCTGCTCGGCGAAGGGGTGATCCGCGACAAGATCCACGAACTCGAGTTCGAGATCTCGCCGCTTTCCTTTTTCCAGAACAACCCGACCCAGACCGATGTGCTCTACTCCAGTGCCCTCGAGTATGCCGAGCTGACCGGCAACGAGACGGTGTTCGACATCTATTGCGGTATCGGTACCATCTCCCTGTTCCTGGCTGGCAAGGCCGCCAAGGTCGTCGGGATCGAGTCGGTGGAGAGCGCCATCAGCGATGCCCGCCGCAACGCCGCCCTCAACGGCATCGAGCAGACCGAGTTTCACGTCGGCAAGGCGGAGCAGCTGATGCCAGCCCTGCACGCCGAAGGGGTGAGCGCTGATGTGGTGGTGATGGATCCGCCGCGCAAAGGCTGTGACAAGGCCGTATTGCAGACGCTGGTGGCCATGGCGCCGCGCCGTCTGGTCTATGTCTCCTGCAACCCGCTGACCCTGGCCCGCGATCTCGCCTGGCTGGTCAAGCAGGGCTTCGTGCTGGACGAGGTGCAGCCGGTCGATATGTTCCCGCACTCCATGCACGTCGAAGCTGTCGCTCGCCTGAGCCTGCCCGCCAAGGCATAAGTCGCCTCTGACTTGCGCCCATAAAAAACGACGCCAATTGGCGTCGTTTTTTTCTATCTGATGCTCGCAGCTTGCGGTGCTCAGCCCTGCTTGCGTACCTCGTCGGCAATCTGGTCGAGCAGCTGTTGCCAGCCCTGACCCAGTTCGTTCACCAGTGCGTTGTAGCCATCGGCCGGCAGTACTCGCTCCTGACGGAAGGGGGCATCGCGCAGCACGGTGCCATCTTCCGCCAGCAGGCGCCAGCGACCGCTCAGCACGGCGCTGCCGTCATGACGGCCCTGAAAGCGCTCCACCAGAATGGTCAGCACCGGCCCCTTGCGGGCGCCATCCTGCCGTACCACCCAGCCCGGCAGGCGGGTGGAGAGGCCATTGAGGGTGAGTTGGTTGAGCTGATCGTCCAGCGCACCGGCCCAGCGATGGTACTCGGTGAAGTGCAGCTCTTGCCCTTCCAGCTGATAGACCAGGCTGATCCGGTCGAGCTGGCTGGCCAGCGCCACCGGGCGCAGCACCAGCTGGTGCTGCGGTTGGGCCGGGGCCGTTACGGGTTGCTGGCTGTCGGCATCGAGCGAGTAGTAGTGCAGGCTTGGCTGGCTGCTGCAACCCGCCAGCAGCCCCAGCAGGGCCAGCGTCAGGATCTCTTTTTTCATTGTTTGCCTCGCTTGGGCTCAGGGTCCGATGGATGCGCGCGATCGAAGATCAGCGAGCTGGGCTGCTCGTTGAGGGAGTGCACCAGCGGCTGCAGTTCGCGCATCAACTGATTGAGGGTCTGCACCGACTGACGCAGATCCTGATTGGTCTGCGATTGGGCATCATAGGCCTGCAAGGTCTCCTGCAACTGCTTGAGGCTCTCGTTGAGCGAGGCGGGCAACTGCTGGGTGGAATCCTTGGCAGTGAGCTTGTTCAGGTTGGCGCTGACAGCACTGATGTTCTTCAGCGTGCCATCCAGGGTGGTGAGTGACCCGTTGACCTTGGTCAGGGTGGTCGCCATGTCCATGTCGACAAACTTGTCGAGGATGAGGTTCACCTTGCGCTCGATCTGATCCAGCCCGCCCTGCACGGTGGGGAAGACCTGATAACCGGCCAGCTTGGCCTGCTCGAAGCGCGGCGCGTCCGGATAAAAGTTGAGGTCGATGATCTTGCCGCCGGTCAGCAGGCTCGAGGTCTTGAGGCTGGCACGCAACCCTTCCTTGAACTGCTTGCCGAACAGGGCGCGCCACTGATCCTTCTCCGCCTTGGCATAGCGGTGGGAGAGGCGCTGCACCTCGATGCGGGCCAGCACCGGGATCTGGCGGCTCTTGAAGATCTGCACGCCCTTGTCCTCGATGAGGTAGGGGGCGGAGATTACGGTACCGACCCGAATGCCGCGATATTGCACCGCAGCGCCCGGGTGCAGGCCACCCACGTTGTCATCGAACAGGAAGACGTAGTCGATGAACTGATCCAGACTACCGGCCAGCACGCTCGCCTCATCCTGGAACAGGGTGAACCCTTCCATCTGTTTGACCGGCTCGCCAGGCGCCCAGCCGGGTGGCAGACCCATGGTGATGCCGCCATCGATCAGGCTCTCCAGCGAATCCATCTTCACCTTCATCCCCTCGCTGCTCATGGAGACCTCGAAGCCCGGGGTCATCCAGAAGCGGGAGTTGCTGCTCACCAGAATGTCATAGGGGGCGTGGATGAAGATTTGATACTGCATCTCGCTCTTTTCCGGCAGGAACTTCGCCTCTTCCACCTGACCTATGGTGAAGCCCTGATAGTTGATGGGGGAGCCTTCTCCCAGCGCGCGGGTGTCGCGACTGCTGAGGGTGAGACGCAGCCCCTTGGCATCGAGGGAGGCGAGCGGCGGTTTGTCGAGCATGGCGTATTCGTCCCGCGCCCGACCTTTCTTGCCGGGGGCGAGTTCGATATAGGCGCCGGAGAGCAGAGTGCTCAGACCCGATACCCCTTCACGGCCCACTCTGGGCTTGACCACCCAGAACTGGCTGTCACCGCGCAGCATGCCGGAGGCGGCATTGGTCAGCCGTCCTTTCAGCACGGCATGGCTGTAGTCATCACTCAGCTCGACGGCTTCGATACGGCCGACGTCCACTTCGCGGGAGCGGATCACCGTCTTGCCGGCGACTATGCCCTCGGCAGTGGCGACTGTCAGGGTGAAACTGGGGCCCTGGGAGTACCAGTGCTGGAACAGCATCCAGAGACCGATGAACAGCGCCAGCAGGGGCACCATCCAGATTGCGGCGGCAGAGCTCAGAAAGTCAGAGCCCGGTTTCCACCTTTTTTTACGCTCACTCACGTTCGCGTTCTCCTTGTTGTAAATCCCAGATCAGGCGGGAGTCGAAACTCATGGCGGCGACCATGGTGATCAGCACCACACCAGCAAATGCGACGGCCGCAGGGCCGGGGTAGATGGTCATCAGATTGTCGAGCCGGATCAGGCCCGCCAGAATGGCCACCACGAAGACGTCGATCATCGACCAGCGTCCGACAAATTCGGTCATGCGATAGAGTTTGAGCTTGCCGAGGGGGGAGGTGACATTGCCGCGCTGCACCATATAGCAAAGCCAGAATAGCGCCAGTATTTTCACCAGTGGCACCACCACGCTGGCGAAAAAGATCACCGCCGCTATGGGGTAGGAGCCCATGGCCCAGAGCAGCACCACACCGCCGAGAATGGTGGAGGGGCTGTCATCACCGAGAAACACTGTATCCATGATGGGATAGACGTTGGCCGGAATGTAGAGAATGGCGGAGGTAAACAGCAGCGCCCAGGTACGGTTGAGGCCGCCCGGCTTGCGCGCATGCAGCTTGCCGCCGCAGCGGGAGCAGCTGTGGCTGCCCACCTCGCTCAGAGCGCCACAGATATGGCAGCCCACCAGGCCGAACTCCAGCGCGCCCGCTTCCGGGTCGATATCCCGCGCCTCGGTCGGGCCGAACAGCCGCTGCCACAGCCACATTTGATCCAGCGAGGAGATCATCTTGATGAGCAGCACGGTGTAGCCGACGAAAGCCCAGAATGACAGCCCCATCTTGATGTCGGCCATCCCCATCAGCTTGACCAGCGAGATGAGCACCCCCACCAGAAAGACATCCACCATCAGCCAGGGTTTGATCCGGCAGAGCAGACGGCCGAGGGAGCGCAGGGCATTGCTGTGCAGATCTTTATCGACCCGCCACAGCACCAGCATGATGGAGCCCATATAAACCAGCGGTAGGCCGATCAGGGTCAGGCTTAGTACCGCGCCGAGAAACAGATAGCCCTCATCCACCAGGGTGGTGATGCTCTGCAAAAAGGTCATCTCCTGGCCCACCCCTTTGGCCGAGAAGGACATAAAGGTAAAGGCATTGGCGAGCACGAACATGATAAGTGCCGCGAACCCGTAGGAGATCGGCCGCAACTCCTGCTGTGGCAGGTGGCGACTCAGGGTGTGTCCGCAACGGGGGCAGCAGCTGGCCTGTCCCACCTCGAGCGGTGTGGCCGGTATCAGCAGGTCACACTCTTCGCAGGCAGTGGCATCATGGACATAGGTGGTGTGGTGTTGGTGTGAAACCGGATGCAAGATAAAACCCCAGATAAGGCCCGTGGTAGAGCCAGAGCTGGCGATTATCGCAGTTGTACCGGTCAGCGACCAGCCCCCGAAGGCCGCTATTGCTGGCGGGAGTGAGAATGACTTTGACAAGCCAGTGCCCATTTAGCACAATCAAACGCCACTTTTTTTCCGCGGGACAATAATTTATGACAACTGAATCCCCCAGCTACTCCACGATTGAGCAAGCCTTCTCCCTCGGGAACGGGCAAGATTCTGCCCTCAACTGGTTGCGCAAGAACCGCAGTCAGGTCGCTATTTTTCTGGTGAGCGGCATCAAGCTGGAAGGCACCATCAGCGGGTTCGACCAGTACAGCGTGCTGCTGACCGATGCTCATGGTAACCAGCAGCTGGTCTACAAGGCCAAGATCTCCACCATCGCCATGCACACCGGCCGTCCGCAGGTGAATATCCAGCGTGCTCGCAAGCCGCGTGTCTCCATGGCGCCGCGCCCCCACGGTGCGCCGGGTCGTTATGACGACAATCAGGGCGGCGGCAACAACGAGTAATCGTCTGCCCCGCACGCCCCGTTGACGCGCCCTGCGTCAGCGGCTGACGGAACCCGCTCTCATTTTCATTCATGTCCCGTATGAGAGCCGGTTCCGGTTATCGCCCCTTGCAGGGCGATATTTTTTTCCGCACTACGCCGTTATGCCGACTGGTTGACCCTCTTTGACCATGCAGGTCTGCATACCCGCTGCTTCTCCGGCCTGTACCCCGATACCGGTATCTTCAAACACCAGACAGCCTGATGGCTCGACCCCCAGCTTGCTGGCGACCAGCAGGAAGGTGTCCGGATTGGGTTTGTGCAGCTCCACATCGTCTGCGGTGACCACCACAGAGAAGTAGCGATCCAGCCCGGTGTTGCGCAGCACCGCTTCGGCGTTGACGCGGGGCGAGCCGGTGCCGATCCCCATCGGGATGACGCCATGATAGCGCTCGACCAGCGCCTGCATGGCCGGAAAGACGGTCGCCTTGTGCAGGTTGGCCACATAGTGGGCGGTCTTGCAGCGGGTGACTTCGAGCGGATCGAGGGGGATCTGCTGCTCCTGTGCGACCAGCAGGGCTATCTTGCGGCTCGGCATGCCACCCAGCTCATAGAACCAGTCGGCGTCGAAGTGAAAGCCAAACTCGCGGGCGGTGTGTTCCCAGGCGGCGAGGTGCAGCGGCATGGAGTCGACCAGGGTGCCATCAAGGTCAAAGACCAGGCCTTGGAATCCGGAAAGCGTCATGGTGCGGGGTCTGTCTCTGAAAAAAGGGAGCCCATTCTAGCCAGTGGCTCCCCGCCTCGCCATCACCTAGCTGGTGAGAAACGCTTGCCCCCACATTTGTGACTGAAAATAGACGGGGGGGAGCTGGGCCGGATCGAGTTGATATTTGGGGGCAAGCTGTTCCAGCAGGGCCCAGTTGCCCTGTTCATAGGTGCTGACCAGCTGAAACAGATGAAAGAGTGGCCCTTCATGCAGTTCGATGGCGCGCTGCACGCTCTTGGGCAGGTGGGCCATCAGCGGTTCCGATAGCAGGGAGCCATCGAGCACCAGTCCCACCAGAAAGGCCCAGCTTGCCTCCGCTTTACCGAGGGCGGTGAGGGCAATCAACTCGCAGAAGCGGCCGCGGGCGATGGCCATGCGGGTGCAGGCCTCCGGCATGTGCTGGCTTACCCGAGCCAGACCGTTGATCAACACGAACTTGCGGATCTCCTGCTCCCCCAGATAGGAGAGGGCGCGGGGTACCGAGGTGATGGGGGCGGCATGATCGAAGCCGGGGGCGTTGACGTAGGTGAGCAGCAGGCCGGGCAGCCAGGCATCCTGCTCCAGCAGGCGTGCTACCTGGGCGAAGGAGAACTCCTCGTGGCAGATGAGCTGGAGGATCTGCTGTACCAGCGCCATATCGGGCTGGTTCGCCCGCTGATTGACCAGCTCCGGACGGGCGAGAAAGCCGCCGGCAAAGAAGTCGACCCCCGCCTCTCGCAGCGGGAGAAAATCCGCCCAGGTTTCGATGTTCAGCGCCATCCGCTTGTGTTCGGTGGGCTGGCAGATCCCCTCTTCCCCCATCCAGTACACCAGCAGGCGGCTGGCGCCGAGCCAGCGTGGATCCCGGTTGGCGCCATGTACCGCCAGTCTGCGCCGGCTGTCGCGCCACTGCTCCAGCACCGGGAACGAGTTGGGCTGGCGTTCACTGGAGGCTTCAACCAGCGGGATCGCGTCCTGATCCAGCAGCAGGGGACGCTGTTCATCGAGCTGTTCGTGGGTGAAGGGCACCAGATATTGGCGCCCCTGCGCCAGCAGGCGGCAATGTTGCGCCAGTGAAGGCCATTCGGCCGGTGAGCTGAGCTGATAGTCGATGCCGTAGGCCACCAGAGCCAGGCGACGATTGAAGATGGGGTAGCGACGCAACAGCATGGGATCACCGATAGGCCAGAGTGCGTGCCCTCCCTTGTGACTTGGCGTGGTAGAGCGCCTGGTCAGCCTGTTCAGTCAGGGTCTGCCATGCTCCGTCCTGGGAGGGAACCAGATAGCTAAAGCCTATGCTAACCGTAATGAAATCAGCAACCCGCGAGGCGGGATGGGGCATTTTCAAGCGGGCAAGACCATCGTGGATCCGTCCGGCCAGCTGTTCGGCCTCACCGGGTTGGGGGGCGCAGAGCAGAATGACGAACTCTTCCCCGCCGTAACGGGCGACCAGATTGGTGCAGCGCCGCTCTGCATCCCGCAGCACATGGGCCACCTGTTGCAGGCAGAGATCCCCCTTGGCATGGCCGAAGTGGTCGTTGTAGGCCTTGAACTCGTCGACGTCGATCATCAATACCGCCAGCAGGTTCTGGGTGCGCCGTGCCCACTCCCACTCCCGCTGCATGGTGATGTCCCACTGGCGCCGGTTGGCGATGCCGGTGAGGGGATCTTCCAGCGACAGCAGGGAGAGGCGGTGATTGGCCTCCTCCAGCGCACGGTTGGTCTCGGCCAGCTGCATGGTGCGTTCGGCGACCCGGGCCTCCAGCTGGCGGTTGAGGGTTTCCAACTGCTCCTGAGTACGCTGGCGGATCAGCAGTTGTGACAGAATGGCGGCGTACTGTTTGAAGATCTCGCTCTGATAGGCCTTGAGCGGACGGTGCCAGAGCAGGTTGTCGGCGGCGATCCAGCCGATGGGGGTGGTGCCATCCCACAGCGATATCATGGCGTTCCAGCCACGGCCCACCTGCTGCTTCTCGTAGTAGAGGGGGGTATCTTCCATCACTAGAACGTAATCCTTGCGCCTGAGCGCCTCTTGCACCGTGGGGTGATCCGGAATGGGGCTGATGAAGTTGTGTTCATCCATCAGCTCACCGTCCTCGCTGGTGCCCCAGGTGCCGCGCATGGTTTTGCCATCGGGTTCGATCAGGAAGATGGCGACCCGATCGAATTGCAGCTCCTTGCGGGCCAGCAGCACGGCATCCCGCAGCAGATCGTTCTCGCTGCGACTGCGGGAGAGGGTGACGCTGACCATGTGCAGCGCCTGCAACATTGTGAGGAAGGAGCCTTGCAGTGCCTGACTCTGTACCAGATCGGTCTGGGTATGGAGCCGCTGGTCCCGCTCCTGATTGACCTGGCTGGAGAGCAGGTGATTGCTGAGCTCGGCTGTCAGATAGTGGATAAGGAGCTGGATGCCCTGACGCTGGTGGGAGGAGAGGCGGTCGATGCGGCGGCGGGTCTCCAGATAGATGACCCCTTCCAGTTTCATGTGACGCTTGAGAGGGAAACAGGCGCGTAACTGCGGCTGGGCGGGCTCCACATTTTCGCCGGGATCCGGCGGTGCTTGGAGCTGCTCGATCACCAGTTGTCCCTTCTCCATCGCCTTGTCGATCAGGTGGTGGGGCAGGGTCAGTTGACCGAGATGGGCGAGATCAAGCGTGGTCAGCCCGTGATCGAGCTGAAAACTGTAGAGCTGCGGTTCGGGGGCTTTCAGCCAGAGGTAGAGGCGTTCGGCATCGGTCTTTTCACGGATGGTGGCGAGGCTCACTTCGCATAACTGAGCGAAGTTGGTGAAGTGTTCCGGGTCCCATTCCTGCATACCAATATCCCTTGGATTGTACCCAAGCGAGTATAGACATATTTCTCCTTGATTAATATGTCAGAAAGGAGAGGCAGCGCACATAACGGTTGCTTTCAGCCCTGCTGGTGGAGACATTCACTGTGTTCTCTGCCAATCGTGGCTAGAACTGTGTGCCATAACGGTATATATGGCAGCTTGTATGGTGGGGTGTTGGGCAAAAAAGAGCCCGCACGATGGCGGGCTCTCGGGCAGATCAGATGATTCTGCGCGGCTTATTCTGCCTTGGGGGCAGCCTCAGCGGGCGTTTCACTGCTATCGGCTGGCGCACTCTCGGTCGCCGGGGCTTCCGGTGCCGGACCCGGCACCAACTCCACCGCCGGCTTGGCGATAAGGGAACGGGTCTCTTCCACCGCTTCGGTCAGCTTCACCTCGATGATCTGGCCGAGCTCGTAGACCACTTCGGTCTTGTCCAGATAGACGCGGCCGTTGTCCCAGTTGCACTCCAGTCGATCCTTGTTGTCGAGAATATGGCGGGCAGGCAGGAAGACCACGGCGCCGTTCTCCTGCAGACGCAGCTTGAGACCGGCACGCATCACATCGATGATCTCGGCGTTGAATACCTGATCGGTGCCAGCCGCGGCTTTCAGGTAGCGAACATAGAGCCAGTCGCCGATGTCACGCTCCACCATGCGGTGCAGGCGGCGGCAGGCGGTCAGGTGCTCGGTGAGCTCGGTGCTCGGGCGCTCACCCGGGGTCTTGCCGGCGATGACCGCTTTGAGCAGACGATGGTTGACCATATCGCCGTACTTGCGAATAGGTGACGTCCAGGTGGCGTAAGCATCCAGACCCAGACCGTAATGGGCGCCCGGTTCGGAGGACATCAGCGCATAGCTCTGGAAGCGGCGGATCTTGCCATCCAGCCAGCGGGTGTCGAGGTTGTCGATCCAGCGGCGCAGGGCGCAGAAGCCTGAGAGGCTGGCGATCTCGTCGCGCTCGAACGGGGCTTCGGCACTCTTCAGCAGGTCGATGGCGCCGTCGAGGGACTCTTCGTCAAAGCCGGTGTGAACGTTGAAGATGCCGTAACCTACGCTCTTACCCAGCACGCGACCGGCGCAAATGTTGGCGGCGATCATCGACTCTTCCACCATGCGGTTGGCGATGCGGCGCGGCTCGACGTGGATGGCCAGCACTTCGCCATTTTCGCCCAGCTCGAAGTCGTAGTCGGGACGATCCGGGAATACCAGCGCATGCTCGGTTCGCCACGCAATGCGTGCCTCGGTCATTGCCTTCATCAGCGGCAGCTGGGCCAGTACGCCTGCGTCGATGGACAGCTCTTTGCCATGCTCGGCCCAGTCGGAGACGTCGTCATAGTTGAGGCGGGCGTGGGAGCAGATGCGGGCGGCGAAGAACTCGGTCTCCTCCAGCAGCAGACCATCTTCGGCGATCAACAGACGGGCGCACAGGGTGTTGCGCTCCTCGCCCTCTTTCAGGGAGCAAAGCTCGTCGGAGAGGGTGCGCGGGATCATCGGCACGTTGCGGCCCGGCATGTAGACGGTAAAGGCGCGCTGGGCGGCTTCCTTGTCCAGCTCGCTCCCTTCGGCCACATAGGCGGTCGGGTCGGCGATGGCGACCAGCAGCTCCCAGCCGTTATCCAGCTTGGTGATGGCCAGCGCATCGTCCATGTCCTTGGTCTTGGCACCGTCGATGGTGAAGAAAGGCACCTTGGTCAGGTCACGACGGGGCAGCTCCTCCTCTTCGATCACCTTCCACTCCGGCAAATCAGCCGGTTCGACCTGGGCCAGGTTGTGGCGGGCCAGCACCACCCACCAGGGCACGTTGTGATCTTCCTGGGCGGCGATTTTCTGGGTGATCTCGGCAGAGAAGTTGCCGTCGACCAGCGCGTGGCGCTTGAGGGTAGCCACCACCCAGTCACCTTCCTTGAACTCTTTCTCATCCAGACCCTTCTTGACGCGGGCCTTGATGGCATCCTTGATCAGCGGATGGTCGGCCACCACGTTGAGGCGGTCGCGGAACATCTTGACCCGGGCCACGAAGCGGGTGACGGACTGCTCCAGCAGGGTATCCGGCTCGGCCACTTCCTTCTCTTTTTCGGTGCGGATCAGGGCGGTCACCCGGTCACCGTGCATCACCTTCTTCATGTAGGGAGGCGGCACGAAATAGCTGGTCTTCTCATCGACTTCCAGAAAGCCGAAGCCCCGGTCCGAGGCGCGGATCACACCCTCTTTCTTCGGGATGTTTTCGCGGATTTGTTGCTTGAGCTGGGCCAGCAGCGGATTGTCTTGGAACATAAGTGAGGAACCTGAAGTGAAAACCTGGGTGGAGACCTGATGAAGGATCGCCCAGCACTATACGTTTTTAGCCCTGCAAAGCCAAGGTGAATGGCCTGCTCAGCGTGGTTTCAACTGCGATCTGGCATGGTCGATAAGGCGTTGGGATAGCTGCTTGTGAACCCCTTTTTCCAGTACCCAGCGGTGCCAGTAGAGGCATTCCGTCAGGACGTGGTCGGGACTGAGGTTGAGTAGTGACCCGCCTGCGAGCTGGCCTCTTATCTGCAATTCGGGAATGAGGCAGTAGGCCAACCCCTGTTCGGCCATGGCGACGAAGGCCTCTGACGAGTGGACCGTATGGCAGGGATAACCGCCAGGCTCCAGCCCGAAGTGTTCTCTCATAAAGCTCACATGCATGTCATCACGCTGATCGAACGCTACCGCAGGTGCCTTGGCCAGCGCCTCACGGGTCAGGCCATGAGGGAAGTGGCAGGCTACGAAGGCGGGGCTGGAGGTAAGCAGATAGTTCATCTCACCGAGCTCGTCGACGCAGCAACCCGCCAGCGGTTGGGGATACAGGCTGACCGCACCAAAGGCCTGACCCTCGCGGACCTTGTCGAGGGTACGGCTCTCGTCATCGACCAGCAGGTTGAGTTCGATGGGGTGCTGTTTCAACAAGGGGGCAATGGCGGGCAAAAACCAGGTGGCCAGGCTGTCGGCGTTGACGGCGATGCTGATCCGGATTGGCCCTTGCGGCTCATCGGAAGCCAGCTCCCCCGCCAGTTCGAGCTCGAGCTGGTGTACCTGCCGATAGTGGGCCAGCAGTTTTTGGCCGAGTGGCGTGGCCTGCAGCGGTTGGCTGCGAATGAGTAGCGGCTCGGCAAACTGCTGCTCCAGCTGCTTGATCCGCTGGGAGATGGCCGACTGGGTGATATGGAGCGACTTGGCCGCCCGATCGAAGTTCTGTTCCTGCAGTACCGCATCCAGCGCCCGCAGCAGTTTGTAGTCCAGCTCTTTCATCTTCTCCCCCTTCCGTTGCCCAAGGGCTGACTCTACGTCACTCGGCAGGGGACAACAATGGGCGGCGGAAGGGGCGTTGCGCTGTGATATCTGACAGTGGTGGTCTGTCTTGTTAGGAAGGCATACTGCTAGAGACCGCAGGGGGCAGCCCTGCGGGGTCATAGCGATACAGCGATACGTTTATCCCGGGCCTGTTTTCCCGGGATTTTTTATATCTGGGCCGCTAACTCATGCGAGCGATAAGTGGTAGTTTGATAGTGTCCGATAAGCGGCTGCGAGACCGCCAGGGCAAATCGCTCATCCAGATAAAAGCGCAGGCCGACACCTTTAACTGCACCGAGATCTACCGCTTGGCGGTGGCCCAGACGAGCCATAGGGATTCCGAGACGGCGGAAAATGCGTTCTGCGGGCAGGCTGGCTACACCAACAAACTCTTTGATGCCGTTGGCTGTAGCAAACGCATAGGCCTCCCGAAGGAGTACGCAGGTCAGCTCGCTGACACCATTGGTCATGCACGGAGCGCGGGTCGCATCGATAGCCAGACGGGTGAGTTCCCAGATCTCGGGAGTGCGGGGCGCGTTTTCACCGGCAAGGGCGGTGGGAAAAATGCTGGGCAACATATAGGCGCTGGCGCAACTGAGCAGACGGATACAGGCGCAGACTCCTTGTTCATCTTCGACCAGTACCCAATGGGTGTCTGGCGTGTCAAAGCGGTCGCGTTCCAAACCGTGGTAAGACTCGACGTCCCAGCCTAGCCGGTCGGAAAAGACGCGATTTCGAAATTGATAGAGTTCGTTCTCTACGGCGTTTCGTGGGTGATCTCTCAATTTTCCTTTGAAAACCAACATTATGAACTCTCTCTCTGCCTGTTCGCCGTTATAATCAGAAGCTTGGCCAGGGGGGCTAGCATATGAAACAAGAGCAACTGTTTGAGTATCTGGAACATTTCACTTCGGTGACGGATGGTGACCGTCTTGCCGGATTGATCGGTCGCTTTACGGTCGATATGGGTTATGACTATTACGGCTTTACCCTGATCATTCCGATGTCGATGCAAAGACCCAAAGTGGTACTGTTTAATCAGTGCCCTATCTCCTGGGTACAGACCTATACCGATAACAACATGCTGGCGTGTGACCCTGTGATTCAGTTGGCACGCAAGCAGACGCTGCCCATTTACTGGAACCGCCTCGATGAGCGGGCTCGCTTTCTGCAAGAGGGAAGCATGGACGTGATGGGACTGGCCGCCGAGTTCGGATTGCGCAATGGCATCTCCTTCCCTCTGCACGGCGCAGCCGGGGAGAACGGAATCCTCTCCTTTATCACGTCCGAGCGGGCTTCTAGCGATCTGTTGCTGGAGTCCTCGCCAATCCTCTCCTGGATGGCCAATTACATCTTCGAGGCTGCGATCAGGGTTGTGCGCCTGAGGGATTCGGATCAACAAGCCGCCCTGACGGATCGTGAGACCGAATGCCTGTTCTGGGCCAGTGAGGGGAAAACATCGGGGGAGATCGCCTGCATTTTGGGGATCACCGAGCGTACGGTGAATTACCACCTCAATCAGGTCACTCGCAAAACTGGCTCCATGAATCGTTATCAGGCCATAGCCAAGGGGATTAGCAGTGGCATTTTGCTGCCGAATCTTGAGCATGTAGTTGTCACCAACTTCCCCAAGCTGATGCAATAGAACCTGTTGATTCTCGGGGCTGAGCGGCGGACTCTCAATTGTCAGATCCTGCTATTGACTATTGGTTTCGGATGGGGCTTTTGGTGACTCCAGCTGATTAGCAAAATGAATCAATCAGTAAATCAATGAATTTCTAAGAAGGAACCGCCATCGCTATAGTGCCGCTCATTCATCATTTCGAACGGTACTCTCCATGATGCTCGCAACGACACTGCAAGGCTTCACCATCGGTCTGGCCATGATTATCCCTATCGGCGCCCAGAATGCTTTTGTGCTGAGCCGGGGCATCCATCGCAATCACCATTTGCTGACTGCCACGCTCTGCAGCCTCTGCGATCTCACCCTGATTGCTATCGGCGTATTTGGCGGAGCCAATGTGCTGGCCGCTAGCCCCCTCGGCATGGCGCTGCTCACCTGGGGAGGCGTGCTGTTTCTCGGCTGGTTTGGTGGCCGTTCCCTGCTCAGTGCCTGGCGCGGTAAAGGGGAGGGAGTTGCCGATTCTACTCAGCAGATGGGGGCCAAAAGCGTGCTGGCGATGACGCTGGGAGTTACGCTGCTCAATCCTCACGTCTATCTCGATACATTGATGCTGCTCGGCTCCCTTGGCAGTCAGGTGAGCGAGTCCCTGCGTCCGGCCTTTGCTGCGGGGGCCATGCTGGCCTCGCTGGTGTGGTTCTACTCGCTGGCGCTGGGTGCTGCGGCACTGGCGCCCTGGTTGGCTCGCAGCCAGGTACAGCGGGGGATCGACCTGCTGGTCGGCATCATCATGCTGAGCCTGGCTGTTCAACTGGCCATAGGACGTTGAGGAAGTTAAGGCGGCAGGAATGAGCGACCGGTAACAAAAAGATGCCACTCACATGAGTGGCATCTTTGCTATTGAAGGGGTCAGACCCTGAACTGGGAGAGCAGGCGCTGTTGCAGCAGGCTGGCCTGATGGAGCGAGGAGGCGAGTTGCAGACACTCCTGCGCCTCCTGTTCGCCGGTTCTGGCTTGCAGACTGATGCCGGAGACCTTGTCAGAGGAGTGGCTCAGGGTGTGTGACAGTTGCCCTGTGGCTACGGCCACCTGCTGCACCATGTCGGCCAGCTGGTCGATGGCGCCTTCCACCTTGAACAGGATCTGCTTGGTGTTCTCGGAGTCCTGCATGCCGGACTCCACCGTCTTGAGGTTGCGTTGCATCATCAGATAGGCGGTTTCGGTCTGCTGCTGGATGTTGCTGATCACCTGGCTGATTTCGGCGCTTGATGTCGCGGTGCGATTGGCCAGGGTGCGCACCTCGTCCGCGACCACCGCAAAGCCACGCCCCATCTCTCCTGCGCGAGCCGCTTCGATGGCCGCATTGAGGGCCAGCAGGTTGGTCTGCTCCGAGATACCGCTGATGGTGGAGATGATCTGGCCAATCTGACCCGCCTGCTCCTTGAGGGAGTTGATGGCGATGGCACACTCGCTCACCTCCTGTACCACCCGCTGCATGCCCGCGCTGGCGGAGGCGACATACTGGCTGCTCTCGGTGGTCAGCTGGCGCACCTCGTTGGCATTGTGGGCCGCCATGCTGCAGTTGTCCGAGATACCTGTGGCGACTTGCACCATCTGTTCACTGTCGTGGTGCAGGGCCAGCGCATGTTCGGCGGTCTGGCGGCTGCTCTGGCTGATTGCCTCCACCCGGTTGACCGAGGTGTGAACGTGTTCGCTGATGTGCTGGTTGTTGTCCATGGTGGAGCTGATCATCTTCTGCAATTTCTCGATGAAACGATCCACGCTGTTGGCCAGCGAGCCTATCTCATCATCCCGTTGCAGGTTGATGCGGGCGTTGAGGTCCCCCTCGCCGGCGGCGATATCCTGCATTCGTTTGTCCACTTGCAGCAGCGGGGTTACCAGTTTGCGGGTCAGCCAGAAGCCGCAGAGGGTGACCATGATCAGGCTCAGCAACAGGCCACCCAGCAGCAGGGTTCGGATCTGGCTGATGATGCCGTTGAGCTGGGCCACCTGATCCTCGACGGTGGCATCGCCGCTCTCCTCGATGGCAACCAGCTGTTGTCGCAGCTCATCGGCACTGACCTCATAGGCGGACTGCTGGGCCTGATAGCTGCCGAGCGCATCGACCCACTGTCCCATCAGTTGCTGATGCCGGGCCAACAGAGCGCGATACTCTGCCGACAGTGTCTTGCCGGCAAATTCGCCGGTTCCCTCGATATCGAACAGCCCGGTGCCGAGCATGCTGTCGACCGCTTCGTGGTAGAAATCGGTCGCCTCTTTTAACTCGGCTTGGATCGCCTCTGTGACTCCTTGTCTGCGCATCTTCTCCAGCGCATAGAGTTGGCGCAAAAAGCCTATGTTGGACTCCATCCCCCCGTCGGCCGCTTCCCAGCGAGTGGAGAGGCCGCTGTTCCAGCTGATGGTCTGGTCGGGGGATTGGGTCAGCGCCTCGACTGCCCCATCGCCGATCACCTCCAGCTGGGTCGAGAGGCGGGCCATCAGATCGGCGTTGTGATGCAGTGCCTGATCCACCTCGGTATAGGCGTGATAGAGCGCCAGCAGCTTCTCTTGTTGCTGTTGATAGTCCTGCTTGTGCTGTTCCATGGTGGCAAGGGCTGCACCATCAATGAGCTGCCCCTGGCTGACCCGGGCCAGCGCGTCATCGGTCGCCGCCTTGGCTGCATCGAGTTCGGCGCGATTGAGCGGGGTTCCGTTTTGCATCTTCTGAATCTGTAGCTGTTGATTGCCCAGCTCTATAGAGCCCTCCATGGCACCGTCGGCGGTCTGCCAGGCGGCGCCCAGTACGTAGGAGAGCAGATTGGCTAGCCGCTGGCTGCCATACCAGCCAACGACCCCCATGCCCAGCGTACAGCCGAGCAATATGGCAAGACCCAGATTGGAGGTGGTAACAATTTTCATGTGATGGCCTTCCTTGGTATCGACATTGGCACCAGTTTCGGTTCCGAACGGGTTTAGTGTAGTGGTTTATCCCCCGCTCGGGGGCCGGTGCGGCGCTGAAACATCCCGTGCACTGGCTGCACCCGATCAAGCATGGTGGAAAATGGGATAAAAAGCCTCTCTGACCACAAGGGTGTTGCTGCCCTATGCTGGATACTTATCCAGTTATTCTTTATGCTATGAGCCAATTTACGAATAGTTGTATTGGTGAGGAGAGAGCCGTGATTGGTCGCTTGAGAGGCATTGTCATTGAAAAGCAGCCCCCCGAGGTCCTGCTGGAAGTGGGCGGGGTTGGCTATGAGGTGCAGATGCCGATGAGCTGCTTCTATGATTTGCCGGAGATCGGCAAGGAAGCGACCATCCATACTCACTTCGTGGTGCGGGAAGATGCCCAGCTGCTCTATGGTTTCAACCACAAACAGGAGCGGGCGCTGTTCCGCGAGCTGATCAAGACCAACGGAGTCGGCCCCAAGCTGGCGCTGGCTATTCTCTCCGGCATGACAGCTACCCAGTTTGTGCTGAGTGTCGAACGTGAAGAGATAAGCTCTTTGGTCAAACTGCCGGGAGTCGGCAAGAAGACCGCCGAGCGGCTGGTGGTGGAGATGAAGGATCGCCTCAAGGGGTGGGTCAGTCACGACCTCTTCTCCCCAGCCATGGTCACCCTGCCAGCCAGTGAGCCCGAATTGCGGGCACCGGATGTGACCGAGGAGGCGGCCAGTGCGCTGGTGGCCCTAGGTTACAAGCCGCAGCAGGCGAGTCAGATTGTCAGCAAGATCGCCAAAGAGGGGATGTCGGTGGAAGATATCATCCGTGAATCCCTGCGTAGCCTGGTATGAGGTAGTTGATGATTGAAGCAGACCGCCTCATCTCGGCCAGTGCCGCCCGTGAGGATGACATTATTGACCGGGCTATCCGCCCCAAGAAGCTGGCTGATTACACCGGTCAGGATACCGTCTGCGAGCAGATGGAGATCTTTATCGAAGCGGCCCGTCGGCGGGGTGAAGCGCTCGATCACCTGCTGATCTTCGGCCCGCCGGGTCTGGGCAAGACTACCCTCGCCAACATCGTCGCCAACGAGATGGGGGTCAATATCAAGACCACCTCCGGCCCGGTACTGGAGAAAGCAGGGGATCTGGCCGCGCTGCTCACCAACCTCGAACCGAACGATGTGCTGTTCATCGACGAGATCCACCGTCTCAGCCCGGTGGTGGAAGAGGTGCTCTATCCGGCGATGGAGGATTATCAGCTTGACATCATGATCGGGGAGGGACCAGCGGCTCGCTCCATCAAGCTGGATCTGCCTCCCTTTACCCTGATTGGCGCCACCACCCGGGCAGGTTCACTCACCAGCCCGCTGCGGGATCGCTTCGGTATCGTCCAGCGGCTGGAGTTCTACAACGTCAAGGACCTGACCGATATCGTCTCCCGCAGCGCCCGTTGTCTGGGGCTCGACATGACGGAAGATGGTGCCATTGAGGTCGCCCGTCGCTCTCGCGGCACGCCGCGGATTGCTAACCGTTTGTTAAGGCGGGTGCGCGACTTTGCCCAGGTGAAATCCGATGGCCGGATCGACGGCCCCATTGCTGCTCGCGCCATGGACATGCTGGATGTCGATAATGAAGGCTTCGACTTCATGGACCGCAAGTTATTGTTGGCTGTGATAGACAAGTTTATGGGGGGCCCGGTGGGTCTCGATAATCTGGCCGCCGCGATCGGGGAAGAGAAAGATACTATCGAAGATGTGTTGGAGCCTTATCTGATCCAGCAAGGGTATCTGCAACGTACACCCAGAGGACGGATTGCGACCACACGAGCCTATGCTCATTTCGGTCTTCAGCGACCAGATGAGAAGTAAAAACAGTCGTTTGAACATGAAACCGCCGTCAAAGGCGGTTTTTTATTATCCGGGCAAAAAAAAGCCCACGGCGGATGCGGTGGGCAAAGACAATTCAGGATGGATGTTCACAGACAGTGAGTGCGTCTGGACACAGACCGGAAAATAAACAGGTGAGCCGTCGCGAGCTCTCAGAGTCGGTTCAGTTGATAGAGCTGAACAAAGGAAAGCTTGTAGTAACGGATGGTTTTAGCAACAAACTTTTTCATCTTCGATTCCAATAGACAGGTTCAAATTGATCGTCGAATACGTACCGTGAACCCGGATTAACCGGCCTGTATCCAAGGGTATGCCCTCACTGCGAGGCGCATTGTAGGAGTTCGAATCGACCCCGGCAAACAAGAAAAATTGCACTCTTCAAATTAGTTTATCTAATGTCTTTATTGATGAAATTGGTTCGCATGAGTATGCATTCTTTGCAATTTTAAATTGAGTTTTCGAATCAGATTGCCTGACTCGGATAACATGGAAAAAGGCGCGTCATTCACGCTTTTCAAATTAAACCGAGTGGCGGGATGTTAAATTCTTAAATTGATTTAAATCAATGTTTTACGCTTTATCGTGTTTTGTGATCTGGCTCGCGTCAATAATCGTGAAATAGATTAAAAATGCCTTTCAAAGCCATGTATGGCGGGTCCTTTTACATTGATTTCAATCAAATAAAGGTGATATAAAAACCCGGTCATCATGGGCGAGAATAAATTTAGGCTGATTGTTTTGGAATTGTTAAACATTAGCTTTATTTGTGTTCTCGTATTGCCTTGTTGTTAATGCCAGTGGTTACTGAACGCGTTTTGTTGTGACACGTCCCAATAAGGCTCATTCGCTAACCTCCAACGGAAGCTTTGTGCTTAAAACTTAAAATAGCCGTGCCAATAATCGGTGAGGAAACATCATGATTGCTGAGCATGTGGTAGACCTATCGCGGTTCCAGTTCGCTGCGACGGCCCTTTATCACTTTTTGTTTGTACCCCTGACGCTGGGAATGGCCTTTCTCCTGGCGATCATGGAATCCGTCTATGTGATGACCAACAACACCATCTACCGGGACATGACCAAATTCTGGGGTAAGTTGTTTGGTATCAACTTTGCCTTGGGGGTCACCACAGGTCTGGCCATGGAGTTCCAGTTCGGGACGAACTGGGCTTACTACTCCCATTATGTCGGCGATATCTTCGGGGCCCCGCTGGCTATCGAAGGGCTGATGGCCTTCTTCCTGGAGTCCACCTTCGTCGGTATGTTCTTCTTTGGTTGGGATCGTCTGAGCAAGCATCAGCATCTGGCTGCCACCTGGTTGATGGCGCTGGGTACCAACCTCTCAGCCCTCTGGATCCTGGTCGCCAACGGCTGGATGCAGAACCCGGTCGGTGCCGAGTTCAACTTCGAATCCATGCGGATGGAGATGATGAGCTTCGCTGACGTGGTGCTCAACCCGGTTGCTCAGGTCAAGTTCGTCCACACTGTGGCGGCTGGTTATACCTGTGGCGCCATGTTTGTGCTGGGTATCTCCTCCTACTACCTGCTGAAGAATCGTGATGTGGCGTTTGCCCGTCGCTCCTTCGCCATTGCCGCTGCGTTCGGTATGGCTTCCATCGTGTCCGTGCTGATCCTCGGTGACGAATCCGGTTACGAGACCGGTGAAGTGCAGAAGGTGAAACTGGCCGCTATCGAAGCTGAGTGGGAAACTGAGCCTGCTCCGGCCGCCTTTACCCTGTTCGGTATTCCGAATCAGGAAGAGATGCGCACCGACTACGCCATCAAGATCCCCTATGCGCTGGGCATTATCGCGACCCGTTCTCTGGACGGTCAGGTCACCGGTCTGAAGGATCTGAAGAGCGAGCACGAACTGCGCGTTCGTAACGGTATGACCGCTTACGACTTGCTGACCAAGCTGCAATCCGGTGACAAGTCTGACGAGACCCGCGCTCGCTTCGACGAAGTGAAGCAGGATCTGGGCTACGGTCTGCTGCTCAAGCGCTACACCAGCAACGTGACCGATGCTACCGACGAGCAGATCAAGGCCGCCGTGGATGACTCCATCCCGCAGGTTCTGCCGCTGTTCTTCGCCTTCCGCATCATGGTTGCCGTCGGCATGCTGATGCTGGTGCTGATTGGTATGGCCTTCTATGACAGTGCCCGTCACCAGATCGGCAAGCGCAAGTGGCTGCTCAAGGGTCTGCTGTGGGGTATCCCGCTGCCGTGGATCGCTATCGAAGCTGGCTGGTTTGTTGCTGAGTATGGTCGCCAACCGTGGACCATTGCAGAGGTGTTGCCGACTTCCCTCTCTGCATCCAACCTGCCTGCAGCCGAGATCTGGTTCTCTCTGATCGGTATCTGCCTGTTCTATACCGTACTTCTGGTTATCGAGATGTACCTGATGTTCAAGTATGCCCGTCTTGGCCCCAGCAGCCTGAAGACTGGCAAGTATCACTTTGAACAGCTCAAGGCATAAGGAGAGCGACCATGTTTGATTACGAAACTCTGCGTGTCATCTGGTGGGCTCTGGTCGGCGTACTGCTGATCGGTTTTGCCATCACTGACGGCTTCGACATGGGGGTAGGCGCACTGCTCCCGTTCGTCGGCAAGAAAGATGTCGAGCGCCGCGTGATGCTCAACACCATGGGACCGCACTGGGAAGGTAACCAGGTTTGGCTGGTCACTGCCGGTGGTGCCTTGTTCGCCGCCTGGCCGATGGTGTATGCCGCGACCTTCTCCGGCTTCTACATCGCCATGATCCTGACGCTGATGGCGCTGTTCCTGCGTCCGGTCGGTTTCAAGTACCGCTCCCTGCGTGCTGATGCCAAATGGCGCAGCAACTGGGATTGGGCCTTGTTCGCCGGTAGCGCCGTACCGCCCATCGTCTTTGGTGTGGCCTTTGGCAACCTGCTGCAAGGCGTTCCGTTCGAGTTTAACCAGTTCATGATGTTGACCTATCACGGCAACTTCTTTGGTCTGCTTAACCCGTTCGGCATTCTGGCTGGTCTGGTGAGTCTGTTCATGCTGCTCACCCAGGGCGCAACCTGGTTGATGATGAAGACCGACGGTGAAGTGCTGGCGCGTTCCCGCACTGCCGCCATGATCTGCTCACTGCTGACCCTGGTGCTGTTTGCTGCCGCGGGTTGGTGGGTAAGCGGTATGGAAGGGTATGTCATCGTCAAGGCTGCCGCGACTGACGCAGTATCCAACCCGATGAACAAGGAAGTTGTCCTGCAGGCTGGTGCCTGGATGAACAACTACACCCTCTATCCGTGGATGGTGGCTGCCCCTGTACTGGGCCTGGCCATGAGCCTGCTGACTGCGCTGTTTGCCCGCATGAACATCGGCTGGCTGGCGTTTACCAGCTCCTCGCTGGCGATTGCCGGGGTCATCCTCACTGCCGGTTTCTCCATGTTCCCGTTCGTGATGCCCTCAAGCCTTGAGCCGTCACTGAGCCTGACCATGTGGGATGCTACCGCCTCTTTCAACACCTTGCAGGTGATGACTGTGGCTGCAGCTATCTTCGTACCGATTGTGCTGGGTTACACCATCTGGACTTACATCAAGATGTTTGGCCGGGTAACCAACAAGCACATCGAAGATAACCAACAATCTCTCTATTAAGAGGTGCGCTGACAATGTGGTATTTCACCTGGATCCTGGGGCTGTTGCTGGCCTGTGCATTTGGCATCATCAATGCGCTGTGGCTGGAACACACCGAGAACATGGATCGTCAGATCGATGAAAACAAGTGATCGACTCGCCAGGCTGGCCGCTCCACTGGAGCGGCAGCCGTGGCAGGGGTTGATGTTACTCGCGGCGGCCTTGTTGGCCGTCGCTATTTTACAGGCCCCCAATCTGATCGCGGCCAACACCAGCGAGCATGGTCTCTGGCTTGCTCCCTGGCTGATGTGGGCCGTCTGTTGTGGCGTACTTAACGGGCTTGGCTTTCATCTGAAAAGCCTGCCCGGACGTGTGCTGTTCAACCCCTGGCTCGCCTGGCCCAGTTTGTTGTATGGCCTCTGGCTGACACATTCATATTTCCTTTCATAAAAAACGGGGGGAGGCAGGATTTCCCTGTCTCCCCCTGCTTCTTTCCTATTCAGCCCTGCGCTATGATAGCCCCCCATCTGACTGTCGAATGGATCACAGATTGTTATGGGGGAAGTCTTTGAGTTTCCGGTGCGTGTCTACTACGAAGACACCGACGCCGGGGGCATCGTCTACAACGCCAATTATCTCAAGTTTATGGAACGTGCTCGCACCGAGTTTCTTCGTGCCAAAGGGGTCGAACAGGACGTCTGGCTGCAGGAGGGATATGCCTTCGTGGTGAGCCGAACTGAGATCGATTTCCGCTCGGCGGCCCGTTTTAATGAACTATTGAATGTATTAACGCAAGTGATTGAAGTGAAACGCGCATCCCTGCGCTTTTCGCAGCAGATCCTGGCGGCTGATGGACGACTGATCACCCAGGCCATGGTACAGATAGCCTGTGTCAGTCATCCGCAAATGAAACCTGTAGCTATACCTGAAAAAATCAAGGGAGTGCTGTTAAGTGCACGCTGAAATTTCGTTTATTGGCCTGTTTTGGCAAGCCAGCCTGTTGGTAAAACTGGTCATGATGACCCTGATGAGCATGTCTATTGTCTCGTGGGCGCTGATTATCCAGCGTTCAAAGGCGATCAAGGCGGCCAATCTCGCATCGGAACAGTTTGAAGATCGCTTCTGGTCAGGGGTCGATCTCAATCGCCTCTATCAGGAGTCCTCTTCCCGCCGCGATGACATCGAAGGCATGGAAGATATCTTCTACTCCGGCTTCAAGGAGTATGCCCGCTTGCTCAAGGCCGGTGCCCGTGGTCAGGATGCGGTGATGGATGGTACCTACCGCGCCATGCGCGTCTCCCTCTCCCGCGCGGTGGATGATCTGGAATCCAACCTGCCGGTGCTGGCGACCATTGGCTCCATCAGCCCCTATATCGGTCTGTTTGGTACCGTATGGGGGATCATGAACGCCTTTATCGCTCTGGGTCAGGTGCAGCAGGCCACCCTGCAAATGGTGGCACCGGGTATCGCGGAAGCGCTGATCGCCACCGCCATGGGTCTGTTTGCCGCTATCCCGGCGGTTATCTTCTACAACCGCTTCTCCAACAAGGTCGAGCGGCTGGAGAACGCCTACGCCAACTTCATGGACGAGTTCACTACCATTCTGAACCGTCAAATTGCACAGCAGCAGGGTGATCAGTAATGCAAACCTATCAGCGGATCCGGCGCAAGAAGGTGGCCGAGATCAACGTGGTTCCCTATATCGACGTCATGCTGGTGCTGCTTATCATCTTTATGGCGGTCACGCCGGTGATCACGCAAGGGGTCAAGGTGGATCTGCCACAGGCTGAGTCCGAGCAGTTGCCGGAAGATGCCAAGCCGCCCTTCATCGTCAGCGTCAATACCGAAGGCGAGTATGTCATCAAGGCTGGCGAAGCCGATGATGAGCCGGTGCCAAGCGGCACGCCAGAGGCGATGCAGCAATACATCACCGAAAAAGCCATGGGCTATCTGGCGATCAACCAGAATGCCCCCGTGGTGGTCGCGGGTGACAAGGCCGTGCGCTACGAAGAGGTGATCCTGTTGATGGTGGCCCTCAAGAAAGCGGGTGTGCCTCAGGTTGGCCTGATGACAGATCCGGTGAACTAACGGAGATGGATGTGAAGCGTGGTATTTCCGGTTATCTCATCGCGTCGTTTCTGCTGCACCTGATCATCGGCATCATCCTGTTTGTCGGGCTCGATTTCAGCAAACCGAAACGACCCGAATCGAAGGGGCAGATCGTCAATGCCGTCATGCTCGATGAGAACTTCCTCAACGAGCAGGCCAAGCAGATCCAGCAGCAGAAATCTCAGCCCAAGCCTCAAAAGGTAGAGAAAGAGAAGGATAAGGAAGACACGGATCTCGCCAAGCGTGAGCTGGCTCAGAAACAGGAGCAGCTTCGCATCGCCGAGACCAAGCGCAAGCAGGCCGAAGAGGCGACTCGCAAGGCCGAGGCCGAGAAGCAGAAGAAGGTGGCCGAGCAGAAGCAGGCGGAAGAGAAGGCCCAAAAAGCCGAGGAAGCCCGCAAACTGGAAGAGCAGAAGGCCAAGAAGGCCGAAGCCGAGCGTAAAGCGGCGGAAGCCGAGAGCAAAGCGTTGGCGCTGAAGAAGAAAAAGGAACAAGAGAAGAAAGAGGCCGAAGAGAAGGCCAAGGCGGCAGAAGCCAAGGCCAAGAAAGCGGAAGCTGACAAGAAGGCCAAAGCCGAAGCTGAGAAGAAAGCCAAGGCAGAAGCAGAGAAAAAAGCCAAAGCCGAGGCCGAGAAGAAGGCCAAGGAAGAGGCTGAGAAAAAGGCAAAAGCTGACGCAGAGAAGAAAGCCAAGGCAGAGGCCGAAAAGCAGGCCAAGATCGCGGCTGAGCGCAAGCGTAAAGCAGCCGAGCAGGCCAAGCTGCAAAAAGAGATGGAAGAGATGATGCAGCAGCAGCTGTCGGCTGAGGCCAATGCCCGCAGTCAGGCGGCATCGGCAGCAGCCCAGGGCGAAGTCGACAAATATGCGGCGCTCATCAAGGCCACTGTTGAGCGGTATATGATTTTGGATCCCACCATGCGGGGCAAAACATGTACTATCGGCGTACGTCTTGCGAGCAGTGGCTTTGTCATATCGGTAGATAACGGCCAGGGTGACCCGGCGGTCTGTCGTTCCGGTAAGGCGGCTGTTCTGAAAGCCAATCAACTGCCTGTGCCCAAGGATCCTGCGGCATTCGAGATGTTGAAGGAATTTAACCTGAAGTTAGAACCGAGTATCTAAGCGTGATAAAACGAGGTTGCTTGCCTCCGGTTGGCAACCTCTCGCCGAGAAAGGAATTTAACCTCTCATCTATATTGGAACCGAGTATTTAAGCCATGATCAGAAAAGTATTTTTTGCTTTGGTTGGCTGTTTGTTGCTGGGCCAGAGTGCCCAGGCGGCCCTGGACATCGTCATCACCGGCGGTATTGATAGCGCACGCCCCATCGCCGTCGCCCCCTTCAAGTGGGAAGGTAACGGGCAGTTGCCGCAGGACATCGCGGAAGTGGTCTCCAACGACCTGATGCGCAGCGGCAAGTTCAAGCCGCTGGCCCGTGGCCAGATGCCGCAAACCCCGAGCAGCAGCAGCGAGATCAACTTCGCTCCCTGGGCCTCCCAAGGAGTTGAAGCCGTGGTGGTGGGTTCCATTTCGGCAGTCGGTGACGGCACCTACAAGGTCAACTTCGAGCTGGTCGATGTGCTGAAAGGCCAGCTGGCCAAGGCACAAGGTGGCGAGAGCAACGGTTACATCCTGGATAGCCGTATGGCGACCATCCCGGGTGCCCAGATGCGCCAGTTTGCCCACCGTATCTCCGACATCGTCTATGAGCGTCTGACTGGCGAGCGCGGTGCCTTCCTGACCCGTCTGGCTTACGTCTCCGTACAGCAGGGTACCCAGTTCCCGTACCAGCTGCGTATTTCTGACTACGACGGTTACAACGAGAAGACCCTGCTGCGCTCCCGCGAGCCCTTGATGTCTCCGGCCTGGTCGCCGGATGGCAGCAAGCTGGCTTACGTGAGCTTCGAGAACCAGAAGTCCGAAATCTACGTGCAGGATATCTACACCCAGCAGCGCAGCCTGATCACCAGTTTCCGCGGTATCAACGGGGCGCCGGAGTGGTCTCCGGATGGTCGTCGTCTGGCTATCGTTCTCTCCAAAGATGGTTCACCGAACCTCTATGTGGTTGATGTCGCTAGCAAGCAGCTGACCCGCGTCACAACCAGCCGTGTGATCGACACTGAACCCTCCTGGATGCCGGATGGGCAAAATTTGTTGTTCACCTCTGAACGTGGTGGCAAACCCCAGATTTATAGCGTAAATTTGGCGACTGGTATGACTCGCCGGATGACTTGGGAAGGTGAATCCAACCAGGGTGCATCCATCACTCCTGATGGCAAAATCATGGTGATGGTGACCCGTGTTCAGGGACAGTATCGTATTGCCCGTCAGGACATGGAAAACAATGCCCTGTTGGTCCTTACCCAGAGTGCTCTGGATGAGTCGCCAAGTGTGGCTCCCAATGGCAGCATGATCATTTATGCCACCATCTATCAGGGTCGTAAGAGTCTCGCGTTGGTGTCGACTGATGGTCGCTTCAAGGCTGTGCTTCCGACCAGTAGCGGTGAAATTCGTGCACCAGCTTGGTCGCCCTTCTTGAATTGATAAAAATCCAATTGTTTTTTGTTTTGTTATAAAGGTTTAAGGAAATAGCATGCAACTCAATAAACTGCTCAAGGGTTTGGCCATCGCACTGCCACTGTTCACCCTGGCCGCTTGTAGTTCTTCTTCTGATTCTGACGCCGCTGGCGCTGAGTCAGGTATGACCGACGGCATGGGCGGTGTACAAACCGGCGGCGCCAACGGCATGTTGTCCCCGGAAGAGCAGATGCGTCAGAAGTTCGAAGCACTGCAGCGTGACAACGTGATCTACTTCCCGTTCGACGGTTACGATATCCAGGGTCAGTACGCTGATCTGCTGGATGCCCACGCCAGCTACCTGCGCGAGCGCCCGAGCGTTAAAGTCCTGATCGAAGGTCACGCCGATGAGCGCGGTACTCCGGAGTACAACATCGCCCTGGGCGAGCGTCGTGCCAAGGCTGTTGCCAAGTATCTGCAAACCCTGGGTGTGCAGGCCGAGCAGCTCTCCATCGTCAGCTATGGCGAAGAGAAGCCGCTGGACATGTCTCACACCGAGGATGCCTTTGCCAAAAACCGCCGCGCGGTTCTGGTTTACTAAGGTTTAAACCGAACGAAGTTCGTTTATATGCAAGCGGCCATTTCGATGGCCGTTTTATTTGCACTAAACGCCAAGGTTTGATCCGAATGAAATCTGCATATGCGAGCGACGATGGCGCTGGCCGTTTTATCTGTACTAAACGCTAAGGTTTGATCCGAATGAAATCTGTGTACAAGCAAGCTGTCGTTGCGCTGGCCGTAATGGTTGTTCTGAATGCGCAAGCTGCGGCACCGGTCAGCGATCTGGGCGGTGACTCAAGTGGTGGGGTTGTCCTTAGCGGCAACAACGGCGCCATCGTGCCCACTGGTAGCCTGGAAGATCGGGTTGCCCTGCTGGAGCGCACCCTCAATGCCCGTCTGCGACTGCAAGCTGAATTGCAGCAACAGGTCGACTCCCTGCAAGGGGAGGTTTCCGAGCTGCGTGGTCAGCTGGAGCAGCAGACCTACCAGATGGAACAGTCGCAAGAGCGCCAGCGTCAGCTCTATCAGGAGCTCGACAAGGTTGCCAGCAGCCAGCAAGCTGCTCCAGCCGCCCCGGCCTCTGCTGCTGCCACACCGGCTGCTGCCGCCAATTACTCAACCAATCAGGATGAGAATCAGGCCTACGACGCAGCGGTCAACATGGTGCTCAAAGAGAAGAACTACGACAAAGCCATTCCGGCTTTCCAGGGCTTCATCAAGCAGTACCCCAATTCGGGCTATGTTCCCAATGCACACTACTGGCTCGGCCAGTTGCTGTTCAACAAGGGTGACAGAGCCGGTGCCTCGGCCCAGTTTTCGACCGTGGCCAACAAATACAGCAAATCCCCCAAGCGAGCAGATGCGCTGCTGAAGCTGGGTATGCTGGCGCAGCTGGATGGCAAGAAGGCGGAAGCCAAATCCTTCTATGAGCAGGTGATCAAGGGCTATCCCAACACCTCGCCAGCTCAGTTGGCCAAACAGAGTCTGGCCAAGCTGTAACATTGCTGTATGTCACTGTTTTCGTAACGCTACTGTAAAAACAGCCTGCATTTGTACGCACAGTGAGCAAACGGATTTAAATTACGAATTTTCTGTTGCACCGGAAATTTAAATCCGTAATATAGGCCGCCGTCAGAGCCGAAGCAGTAATGCAGTCGGAACTGGTCGTGGTGAGGGTCGTTAGCTCAGTCGGTAGAGCAGTTGACTTTTAATCAATTGGTCGCTGGTTCGAATCCAGCACGACCCACCATTTTCTCCACTCGGTGGAGACAGAATTCCCAGGTCGTTTAGCTCAGCTGGGAGAGCACCTCCCTTACAAGGAGGGGGTCACTGGTTCGATCCCAGTAACGACCACCAGTTTGTAAAAAAAT